>NZ_BAAJXA010000019.1:0-185655 GCF_057537855.1 Streptomyces diversicolor | reverse complement strand
CTAGGGCGTGCTGGGGCCGGGCCCCGGAAGGGGCGCGGGGAACTGCGCGAGGAGGCACGACGGCGCGGCAGCCGGTCGACGGGGTGCTGGGGCCGGGCCCCGGAAGGGGCGCGGGGAACTGCGCGACCAGCCACGACGGCGCCGCAGCCGGTCGACGGCGTGACACGGCCGTTCCCGCGGAGCGCCACGCGGGGAACTGCGCGACGAGCCACGACGGCGCCGCAGCGGGGTGACGGCGTGACACGGCCCTACCCGCGGAGCGCCCCGCTGACGGGGTGTCAGGAGGGTTCACAAGTATCGTGGGCTCGGCTATACAAGGGGCGCCGGACTGGAACGCGTTCTAGGTCGGCCCGTGACGACCTCGGCGCGGCCGACGGTGCGGACGGCCGCGCCGGGGTCTTGGCACCGCGGAGCGCCGCGGTGCCCCACCCGCCCGGCCGCCCCCGGCCGGCCGCCGCCCGTGTCAGGAGCCGTATGCCCATCGACGCAGCCAAGGCACTCGCCGCCGAACCCCGCTCCCGGGAGATCGCCTGGGACCACAAGGACGTCCAGCTCTACCACCTCGGCATCGGCGCCGGCCGGCCCGCGACCGACCCCGACGAACTGCGCTACACCCTGGAGTCCCGGCTGCACGTCCTGCCCGCCTTCGCCACCGTCGCGGGCAGCGGCTCGCCCGGCGTGATCAGCGGCCTGTCCATGCCCGGCATCGAGGTCGACCTCGCCCGCGTCCTGCACGGCGGCCAGTCCCTCACCCTGCACCGCCCCATCCCGGCCGAGGGCACCGCCACCGCCACCGGCCGGATCGCCGCCGTATACGACAAGGTCAAGGCCGCCATCCTCGTCCTGCGTACCGAAGTCACCGACGCCGACGGCCCGTTGTGGACCAGCGATGCACAGATCTTCGTACGCGGCGAGGGCGGCTGGGGCGGCGACCGCGGCCCCTCCGGCACCCTGGAACCGCCCACCGGCGCTCCCGACCTGACCGTCGAGCGCCCCACCCGCGAGGACCAGGCCCTGCTCTACCGGCTCTCCGGCGACTGGAATCCGCTGCACGCCGACCCCGATTTCGCCAAGTCGGCCGGGTTCGACCGGCCCATCCTGCACGGCCTGTGCACCTACGGCATGACGCTCAAGGCCGTGGTCGACACGTTGCTCGACGCCGACGTGACCAGGGTCCGCGCCTACACCACACGTTTCGCCGGCGTGGTGTACCCCGGCGAGACGCTGCGCATCCGCATGTGGCGGCGGCCGGGCGCGGTCCGGGTCGCCGTGAGCGCCGTACGGGATGAGGACGAGGCACCCGTCCTCACCGACACGATCGTCGAACACGCCTGAGTCAAACCGCTGTTGAGGGGAGCCGCACCATGCGCGCAGCCGTACTGCACGAGATCGGCCAGGACAAGCTGGAGGTCCTCGACGACATCGAGGCGACGGGGTTCGGCCCCGGCAAGGTGAGGATTCGGGTGCGCGCCACGGGGCTGTGCCACTCCGACCTGTCCGCCATGAGCGGGGTGCTGCCGCAGCCGGCGCCGTTCGTGCCCGGCCACGAGGGCGCGGGCGAGGTGCTGGAGGTGGGCGAGCACGTCACCGCCCTGAAGCCCGGCGACCGGGTGGTGGTCTGCTGGCTGCCCGCCTGCGGCGCCTGTCCCGCCTGCGGGCGCGGCCAGACCGAGCTGTGCCTGGCCGGATTCATGAACGCGGGCACCCCCAATTTCAAGCGCTCCGGCGCGGACCTCTTCGGCTTCGCGGGCACCGGCACCTTCGCCGAGGAGGTCGTCGTCGACGCGGGCTGCGCCGTACCGATCCCGGACGACGTGCCCTTCGACATCGCCGCGCTCATCGGCTGCGGTGTGACCACCGGCCTCGGCGCCGCCCTCAACACCGCGGACGTAGAGGCCGGTTCGTCGGTCGCCGTGATCGGCTGCGGAGGCGTCGGCATCTCGGCCGTCCAGGGCGCCCGCCTCAAGGGCGCCGCGGAGATCGTCGCCGTCGACCCGGTCGCCGCGCGCCGCGAGTCCGCGCTGCGCTTCGGCGCCACCCGGGCCGTACCGCCCGAGGCGCTGGCCGACGCCAAGCAGCAGGTCACCGGCGGCGAGGGCTTCGACTACGTCTTCGAGGTCGTCGGCCGCTCGGCCACCGCACGCACCGCCTACGAGAACACCCGGCGCGGCGGCACGCTCGTCGTGGTCGGCGCGGGCGCCATGGACGACTTCCTCAAGCTCAACATGTTCGAGCTGTTCTTCGACGAGAAGCGGATCCTGCCGTCCATGTACGGCGGCGGCGACGTGCTGCGCTCCTACCAGCGCACCATCGCCCTGTGGCGGGCCGGCCGCGTCGACCTGGAGGGCCTGATCACCCACCGGGTGCCGCTGGCCGGGATCAACGAGGCGCTGGACCAGATGCGTACGGGGACCGCCCTGCGCACCTGCATCGAGATCTGACGGGGAGCCGCAGCCGTATGTCACTGCCACTCGAAGGCCGGTCCGCCATCGTCACCGGCGCCGGACGCGGACTGGGCCGGGCCGAGGCGCTGGAACTCGCCCGGCTCGGCGCGGCCGTCGTCGTCAACGACTACGGGCAGCCCGCCGGATGGGGCTCCCCCCTGCCCGAGCGAAGCCGAGGGCTTGGGGGAGGCTCGGGGGACGGCGCCGCCGCGCCCGCCGAACAGGTCGCCGCGGAGATCCGCGCGGCCGGGGGCCGGGCCGTCGCCCACGACGGGGACGTCGCCGACTTCGCCCGCGCCCGGGAACTGGTCGCGCTCGCGGTCGACGCGTTCGGGAGCCTGGACATCCTGGTCAACAACGCCGGCATCCTGCGCGACCGCATGGTCTTTTCCATGTCCGAGGACGAGTGGGACTCGGTGATCCGGGTCCATCTCAAGGGGCACTTCAACACCATCCACTTCGCCGCCGCGCACTGGCGGGAGCGGTCCAAGGCGTCCGGGGGGCCGGTCTACGGGCGGATCGTGAACACCTCCTCGGAGGCGTTCCTGGCCGGCTCGGCGGGCCAGCCCAACTACGCCGCCGCCAAGGGCGGAATCGTCGGCCTGACCACCTCCACGGCGCTGGCTCTCGCCAAGTACGGCGTGACCGCCAACGTGATCTGTCCGCGCGCCAGGACCCGGATGACCGAGGACGTCTTCGCCGGCATCGCCGCCCCCGACGAGGGACTTGACCCGCTGGCACCCGAGCATGTCGCTCCGCTGGTCGGCTATCTGGCCGCGCCCGCCGCCGCGCGGGTCAACGGGCAGCTGTTCGTGGTGCACGGCGGCATGGTCGCGATCGTCGAACGACCGCGGGTCCAGGCGAAGTTCGACAGCAAGCAGGACACCTTCAGCTACGCGGAGCTGGACGCACTCCTCACCCCGCACTACGCGTCCCGCCCCCCGAGCGAGACCTTCGCGGCCACAGAAGTACTCACCCTCAAACACGACTGACAGTGATGATGTTCGTGGTGACGCCGCTGGTGGGTCTGACGGGGGCCGCTCCCGCGCCTGTCATGGGGGCGGTCAGGCCCCGGCGACGGCGGTGGGCGCCGGCTCGGGGTACGTCTGCTGGTCGGCCCGGCGTCGGGATGCGTCGCGGTGGCGTGCTGCCGTCGCGCGCCACCCGGCCTGCGTGCCGTCGTGCGCAGCGCGGCCCGGGGGCGTCCGATGTCCGTCTTGGGCGCCCGCGCGTGGGCACGCGGAGGGGGTGACCGTCGGTTTCGTCGGGGTGGCCGCTTCGGGTGGGGGTTTTGTCCCGCTGGTGTTCGTGCGTGTGGCTTGGCGCGCGGGCCGTTCGGCGGGGCCGCCCGCGGGCGAGTCATGGGTGCGGGCTCAGGCTCGCGCGGTGGCGTTGGTGTGGAGGGTGTGCGCGGGGGAGGGGGCCGGGGGTCGGGTGACCGTCGGTCCCCTCCCGCCGCGGGTACCGTCAGGCCGCCGACTCCGTCGGCTCCGGCTTGCGGTGACGACCGCTCGGGGCCGTCTCGCCGTCCTGGGCCGAGACCGGCCCCCGGTGCTTGCCGTGTCCGTCTGTCTCCTGAGAGCCGGCAGACAGCGGCTGCGTCGTGCTGGTGTCGCTCATCGGAAGAATTCACCCCGTCAACATCATCTTTCGTACAGCCGGGCGAGTCTAACCGGCGGACCTCCGCCCTGATCCAGGCGGGCACGCCAACCGGCACTACTTCGTTACAAGGCGTCCCAGGGGAGCCTGTTGCAGCGGTACGGGACGCAGCGCAACCGGTCGCGGAGGCTCCGATTCCACCGCCTCCGCGACGGCCGCGGACCCCCCGGCCGCCGCCGAACCATGTGCCCCGTCCAGGCCCCCGTACACCCCCCAGTCCACCGCCCACTCACCGGACACCCCCCAGCCACGCAACACCGCCTCATCACGCACCACCAACTCCCCGGCCCCCGCGAAACCGCCGTGCGCCCTCGCACCCTCGGGCGTCCCGGTGTCACCGAGCGTCCTCGCGTCGCCGGGTGCCCCCCAGCCGCGTGCTGCAAAGCGGCCGGGTGTCGTGGCCCGTTCGTCGGGTGTCATCGAGTCGCCGGGTGCCGCCGGGGCGTTGCTGATCGGCCAGGTGGGGGGCGGCGGTGGTGGGGTGGCCGTGGTGGCCCGGGAAGTGGTGGGGGTTCGGGTGGGTGGTGGGGGTGTGGGGGGTGTCAGGTGGGCCAGGCCGCAGGGGGTCTGTGGGGTGGCGTACGGGAGGAGTAGTACGCCGTCCTCGGTCCACCGTCCCGCGCCCGTCAACCACCCGGCCGGCGCCGGGAGATGGGACAGCCGCCGCTCCGCCGGCCGCCACACCGCGATCCAGCGGCCCAGCGGCCCGTCCACGCGCAGCGCCACCGCACAACGCTCCGGCGTCAGCGCCTGCCCCGGCTGGATCGCGAACGGCGTCACCACGCAGTCCGGCATCCGCAGGCTGTCCGGGAACCGCACCGGCAGCGTGCTGCCCAGCACGCCCCAGCCCAGCCGCTCCCGCCCCGGCGAGGGCGCGTCCGAGGCGATGAGCAGCAGCCCGCTGTCCGGGTCGGCGAGCAGCAGCCGGTCGTCGCTGTCGGCCGCGATCTGCAGCAGCGGCGACACCTCGCCGCCCCGCTCCAGATCCACCACGACCGCCTTGGTGCGCCCGCCGGCCTCCCGGTCCAGGGCCAGCAGCCGCCCCGTGCCGTCCAGCCAGACCCCGCCCGTGCAGCGCCCCGGCACCTCGGCAAGCCGCTCGGGCCCGAAGGCGCCGCCCGCCACCAGCCACACCGTCGTGGAGCGCCGGCCGACCGCGAGGGCGTACGCGTACGCCCCGCCCGGGGCCGGAGGCAGCAGCCGCAGCCGGGTGGCCGCGTCCGCGGACTCCACCGCGCCCAGCGGCAGCTCCCCGGTGCCAGGACCGGTCGGGTACAGCAGCGAGAACACATGCCGCCCCGCCACCAGCCGATGGATCAGCACCCGCCCGTCGCCCATCGGCTGCACCTCGGTGCCGGGCTCCTCGGGCTGGTTGCCGGGCAGCGGCACGGCGTACGGCTCGGGGCCGTCCAGCGTCCAGCGCTCCGGGTAGCGGGAGCCGCAGTCCAGCGCGAGCCGGGCGGCGTAGGCGCCGTCCGCCGTGATGGTGCAGCCCGTCTCCGGCACACCGTCGTCCGCGCCGGCCGCCGAGGGTTCGATCGCACACGCCGTCATCGTTCGCTCACCTCCGGCGACGAACGTAGTTTTCGCACGCACAGCCGTGACACCGACGAGCAGCCTCTTCACACAAAGGGGTGGCCGCGTAACGATTCTCCTGAGGAAACAGGGATCCATGTGCTGCGCGGGCGCCCCGCGTCCGCGGCCGGTACGTCCCCGCGGAACAGGCGGGTAGCCTTTCTCCCGTGCCCCGTCTGTCTGAAGTCATCGCCGCGCTGGAGAACCTGTGGCCCGCCGAGCGGGCCGAGTCCTGGGACGCGGTCGGCACGGTCGTGGGCGACCCGGACCAGGACGTCCGCCGGGTGCTGTTCGCGGTCGACCCGGTGCGGGACGTCGTGGCGGAGGCGGTGGGGCTCGGCGCCGACCTGCTCGTCACCCACCACCCGCTGTATCTGCGCGGTACGACGACGGTCTCGGCCGGCACCTTCAAGGGCCGGGTCGTACACACGCTGATCAAGAACGACATCGCCCTGCACGTCGCCCACACCAACGCCGACACCGCCGACCCGGGCGTCTCCGACGCGCTCGCCGGGGCGCTGGACCTGCGCGTCGTACGCCCCCTCGTGCCGGACCCCACCGACCCGGCGGGCCGCCGCGGCCTCGGCCGGGTCTGCGAACTCGACCACCCCCTCACCGTGCGCGAACTCGCCGCCCGCGCCGCCGAGCGGCTGCCCGCCACCGCGCAGGGCATCCGGGTGGCCGGCGACCCCGAGGCGGCCGTCCGCACGGTCGCGGTCAGCGGCGGCTCGGGCGACAGCCTGTTCGACCAGGTCAGGGCGGCCGGAGTGGACGCCTTCCTCACCGCGGACCTGCGCCACCACCCGGCCTCCGAGGCCGTCGCGCAGACCCCGCTCGCCCTGCTCGACGCGGCGCACTGGGCCACCGAGTGGCCCTGGTGCGAGCTGGCCGCGGCCCAGCTCGACGAGATCTCCGACCGGCACGGATGGGACCTGCGCGTCCACGTCTCCAAGACGGTCACCGACCCCTGGACCGCCCACGCGGCGTCCGCCACCGCCCTTCCACCGGGCGCCACGCGCGCCCCCTCTTCTCACGCACCGGGAGCCCCCAACTGAACGCCGCCCCCGCCGACCAGATCCGACTCCTCGACGTCCAGGGCCTCGACGTACGCCTCCAGCAGCTGGCGCACCGGCGGAAGTCGCTGCCCGAGCACGCCGAGATCGACTCGCTGACCAAGGACCACACCCAGCTGCGCGACCTGCTCGTGGCCGCGCAGACCGAGGAGAGCGACTGCGCCCGCGAGCAGACCAAGGCCGAGCAGGACGTGGACCAGGTCCGCCAGCGTGCCGCCCGCGACCAGCAGCGCCTCGACTCCGGCGCGGTCACCTCCCCGAAGGACCTGGAGAACCTTCAGAAGGAGATCGCCTCCCTCGCCAAGCGGCAGGGCGACCTGGAGGACGTCGTCCTTGAGGTCATGGAGCGGCGCGAGGCGGCGCAGGAGCGGGTGGGCGAGCTGACCGAGCGGGTGGCCTCCGTACAGGCGAAGATCGACGACGCGAACGGCCGCCGGGACGCCGCGTTCGAGGAGATCGACGGCGAGGTGGCGACGGTGACCAAGGAACGCGAGGTCATCGCCGGTGCCGTGCCCGCGGACCTGCTCAAGCTGTACGACAGGCTGCGCGAGCAGCAGGGCGGCATCGGCGCGGCCAAGCTGTACCAGCGCACCTGCCAGGGCTGCCGCCAGGAGCTGGCCATCACCGAGCTGAACGAGATCCGGGGCGCCGCGCCGGACACGGTCGTACGCTGCGAGAACTGCCGTCGCATCCTGGTGCGTACGGCCGAGTCGGGTCTGTAAGGAGCCTGGACGTGCGGGAGTTCATCGTCGAGGCGGACGGTGGGTCGCGCGGCAATCCGGGTCCGGCGGGCTACGGCGCCGTCCTGCTCGACGCCGTGACCGGCCGGCCGCTGCTGGAGGCCGCCGAGTACATCGGCATCGCCACCAACAACGTCGCCGAGTACCGGGGGCTGCTGGCCGGGCTGCGGGCGGCGCGTGATCTCGATCCCGGCGCCGCGGTCCATGTCCGCATGGACTCCAAGCTGGTCGTCGAGCAGATGTCGGGCCGCTGGAAGATCAAACACCCCGACCTGAAGCCGCTCGCCGCGGAGGCGGCCCGGGTTCTGCCGCCCGACCGCGTCACCTACGAGTGGATCCCCCGGGAACGCAACAAACACGCCGACCGCCTGGCCAACGAGGCGATGGACGCGGGCCACCACGGCAAACAATGGTCCCCGCCGGCCTCAACGGCGTCCTCGGACATGGGCGGGGCCGGGGATGCGGTGGGGCCTCAGGGCACTGTCGGGGACACGGGGGAGGGCTCGTCGGCTCCTTCCGCGCCGTCGGTTCTCTCGGCGTCGCGCGGCGGGGCGGGCGCGGTCCCCGAAGCTCCCGCCGCCGAACCCCCGGGCGCCGGTGGTGGAGCCAAGGCGGTTGCTGATGTGCGGGCGGCGCGGGTCGTGGCGACGCCGAGCGCCGGTTGGGCGCCCGCGGATCTCGGGGCCCCGGCCACCTTCGTACTGCTGCGGCACGGAGAGACCCCGCTCACCCCGCAGAAGCGGTTCTCCGGGAGCGGCGGCAGCGATCCGTCCCTGTCGGACGTCGGCCGGGAGCAGGCGCAACGGGTCGCCGCGGCCCTCGCCCGGCGCGGCACCGTCCAGGCGATCGTGTCGTCACCGCTGGCCCGTACCCGGGAGACCGCCGCGATCGTCGCCGCCCGGCTCGGTCTTGAGGTGGCCGTCGCGGACGGGCTGCGCGAGACGGACTTCGGCGCCTGGGAAGGGCTCACGTTCGGCGAGGTCCGCGAGCGCCACCCGGACGACCTGAACGCCTGGCTGACCGACCCCGAGGCCCGCCCGACCGGCGGCGGCGAGAGCTTCGCGGCGACCGCGGCGCGGATCGCCGTCACCCGCGACGAACTGGTCACCGCGTACGCCCGCCGCACCGTGCTGCTGGTCACCCACGTGACCCCGATCAAGACCTTCGTACGTCTGGCGCTGGGCGCCCCGCCCGAGTCCCTGTTCCGCATGGAACTCTCGGCGGCGTCCCTGTCGGCGGTGGCGTACTACACGGACGGCAACGCCAGCGTCCGCCTGTTCAACGACACGAGCCACCTGCGGTGAGCTTCGCAGGCTGGGGTGTGTTGAGCCCTGTTGAGCAGCGCGGGCCAGTAACACTCCCGCGCCGCGGGTCCGGTGCAGAGTCGGGCGTCACATCTCCGAACCAGAGCGCAGGGCCGCGCTGAGCGTCACACGGCTGGGGTGTGTTGAGCGGCGCGGGCTGGGCGGAGTTCCACGCCGAGGCGAGGGCCATGCCGCCGGCTGGGACCCCGCGCTGAGTCGAGGGCCATGCCGCCGACCGGAGGCGCACGCTGCGGGCGTCACGTCTGCGAGCTGGAGCGTTGGGCCACGTCGGGGCGTCCTGCCGTCGGCCGGAACCCCGCGCCGCGGTAGGCGTCACGAGGTGGTGCGGGAGCCTCGCGCTGAGTTGAGGGTCGGGTGATCGGCCCGAGCCCCGCGCCGCGGTAGGCGGTGCACGGCCGAGTCGGCTTCCGCGGCGCGTCGAGCGCCCTGCCGTCGGTCGGATCCCCGCGCCGCGTCGAGCGCCCTGCCTTCGGCCGGAGCCCCGCGCCGAGTTGAGCGTCATGCTGTCGGCCGGAGTCCGTCTCCGCGGTGGGCGTCACGTGACCGAGCGGGAGCCTTGCCCTCCGCGTCGAGGGCCGTCCCGTCGGCCGGGGGGTCACGTCGGTTTGGCGGTCACGCGGAGGGGCGGAGGCTCGCTGCCTCGCGGGCCAGGGTTTCTATGCGGGCCCAGTCGCGGGACGCCACCGCGTCCGGCGGTACCATCCAAGTGCCGCCGACGCAGCCGACGTTGGGCAGGGACAGATACTCCGCGGCGTTCGCAGGACCGATCCCCCCGGTCGGGCAGAACCGGGCCTGCGGCAGCGGACCGGCCAGCGACTTCAGATACGCCGTGCCGCCGGCCGCCTGCGCCGGGAAGAACTTCATCTCCCGCACCCCGCGTTCGAGCAGCGCCACCACCTCCGACGTGGTCGACACCCCCGGCAGGAACGGCACCCCTGACCCGGCCATCGCCGATAGCAGCGCATCCGTCCAGCCGGGGCTGACCAGGAACCGCGCCCCGGCCGCACACGCCTCCGTCACCTGCTCTTGGCCGAGGACCGTACCGGCGCCGACCACCGCGTCCGGTACCTCGGCGGCGATCGCCCGGATCGCCGCCGGTGCGGCGGGCGTCCGCAACGTCACCTCGATCGCGGGCAGCCCGCCCGCGACCAGCGCCCTCGCGAGCGGTACGGCGTCGGCGGCGTCCGCCAGCACGACCACGGGCATGACGGGCGCGAGATCCAGCGGTGATGAGGACATGCCGCTCATCCTGCCCGCGCCGAGCATCCTGCGCAAAGCCCGTTGCGTATGGTGCAACGCGCGCCCGGAGTGGCGTCAGTGCACGTCGTCGACCAGCACGTCCAGCGACCAGGCCCGGCCCGCCCGCGCGGGCGCCTGCGCCTCCACCACGTACCCGAGATCCCGCAGCGCCGTCACCAGCTCGCCCGGATCCTTCGGCGCGGCACCGGAGGACAGCAGACTGCGCACGATCCGCCCCTTCGTCGCCTTGTTGAAGTGGCTGACGACCTTCCGGGTCGGCGCGTACAGCACCCGCACCGTCGCCGTACGCTCCGCCACCTCGCCCTTCGGCTGCCACGCGGCGGCATACGCGGCGGACCGCAGATCGAGCACCGGCCCGGCACCGGCCGCCGCGGGCAGCACCTCCGCCAACGGCCCGCGCCAGTGCGCGCCCAGCGCCCCGAGCCCCGGCAGCCGTACCCCCATCGAGCAGCGGTACGACGGGATGCGGTCCGTCACCCGGAGCGCACCCCACAGCCCCGAGAAGACCAGCAGCGACCGCGCGGCGCGCCGCTTGGCCGCCGGATCGAGGGAGGCCAGGTCGAGGGCGTCGTAGAGAACACCCGTGTAGACCTCACCGGCGGGCCGCGCCCCGGCCGTACGCAGCCCGGCGTTCTTGGTGACCTCGCCGTGCAGGCCCTCGCTGAGCCCCAGCACCTCGCGCGCCTTGAGCTCGTCCCCCGCGCACAGGTCGACCAACCCGTCGAGGACGGCCGCACGGGCGTCGGCCAGCCCCGGCAAGGACAGCGACTCCGGCTTCAGCGGGGCGCCACGGCCGGACGCGGCCTTGCCTTCGGACGGCGGCAGCAGGACAAGCACCATGACAGCAAGGACTCCTTCTCTCGACCTCCGCGCCAGCGTACGGCGTACACCCACCAGCCCCCCGCCCCGGCGACGACACCCCGCTGCCCCGACGGCACCCCGCTGTCCCGGCGGCACGCGGGTGTCCCGGCGGCGCCCCAGTGCCCGGCACCCGGTGTCTCGGCGGCATCCCGGCCGCGCTCCAGTGCCCCGGCACCCGGCGGCCCCGCGGCCCCGCGGCATGGAACCGGGCCCGGAGGCGTTGCACCAGACTGTTCCGGGCGGGTGAGTACGAAGGGGTGTGGGGGCGGTGGCCGAACAGGCACGGTGGACGAGGGCGCGCCTGGGCGACTGCGGCCCGCCGCTCGACCTGCTGACCGCCCGCTTCCAGCGGCACGTCTACGCCCCGCACACGCACGAGGAGTTCACCATCGGCGTGTGCGTCGGCGGCGCGGAGGTCATCGACTACCGCGGCGGCCGCATCCGCACCGGCCCCGGCTCCATCGTGGTGCTCGCCCCCGGCGAGATGCACACCGGCGGCCCCGCCACCAGCACCGACGGCTACGCCTACCGCGCCCTGTACGCCGACCCGGCCCTGCTCGCCGACGGCACCCTCGACCGCGTACCGCACTTTCGCGACCCCGTCCTCGCCGACCCCGAACTCGCCGTCGCCCTGCGGCGCGCGCACACCGACCTGAGCGCCTGCCCGGACCCGCTGGAGGCCGAGTCCCGGCTGCCGTGGCTGCTCACCGCGCTGGCCCGCCGGCACTCCACGGCACGCCCGGCCCCCGACCTCGTACCGGGCGCCTCGGCGATCGCCCGCGCGGTCCGCGACCGGCTCGCCGACGAACTGGCCGCCCCGCCCGGCCTCGCCGCCCTCGCGACCGACCTCGGCCTGTCCCGCTACCAACTCCTGCGGGCGTTCCGTACGACCATGGGGATACCGCCCTACGCCTGGCTCGCCCAGTACCGGGTGACCCGGGCGCGCGGCCTGCTGGAGGCCGGCCTGCGGCCCGCCGAGGTCGCCGCCCTCGTCGGCTTCGCCGACCAGGCGCACCTCACGCGCTGGTTCCGCCGGGTGCTCGGGGTGACTCCGGCGGCGTACCGCAACAGCGTTCAAGACGCCCGCCGGTGAGCGGCCCGAGACTCACCGCATGACTGCACGCGGCTGGTTCCTGTTCTCCCTGATGGGAGTCGTCTGGGGCATCCCCTATCTGATGATCAAGGTGGCGGTGGACGCGGTGTCCCCGTCGATGGTGGTGTTCACGCGCTGCGCCCTCGGCGCGCTCCTCCTGCTTCCGTTCGCGCTCCGCCAGGGCGGCCTGACCGGGACCGTACGGGCGCACTGGCGGCCCATGCTGGCCTTCGCGTGCATCGAGATCATCGGCCCCTGGTTCACCCTCACCGACGCCGAACGGCACCTGTCCAGCTCCACCGCCGGCCTGCTGATCGCGGGCGTGCCCATCGTGGGCGTGGTCCTGGCCAGGTTCTTCGGGGACACGGAACACCTGGGGGCCCGGCGGCTGGCGGGCCTCACGCTTGGCCTCGGCGGCGTAACGGTCCTCACCGTGCCCCATTTGACCGGCGGCGACGCCCGCTCCCTGGGCGAGGTGCTGCTGACGGTGCTCGGCTACGCCACGGCCCCCCTGATAGCCGCCCGCTGGCTCAAGGACGTACCGTCCCTGCACCTCACCGCGCCCTGCCTGGCCCTGGCCGCCCTGGTCTACGCGCCGGCCGCAGCCGCGACCTGGCCGTCGGCGGTGCCCTCCGCGCAGGTGCTGGCCGCGCTGGCCGGCCTGGGCGTGATCTGTACGGCGGTGGCCTTCGTCGCCTTCCTGGAACTGATCAAGGAGGCGGGCCCGACCCGGGCCACCGTGTTCACCTACGTCAACCCGGCGGTCGCCGTCGCGGCGGGCGCGCTGTTCCTGGACGAGCCGCTGACGGCCGGTGTCGCCGCGGCGTTCGCCCTGATCCTGGCCGGTTCGGTGCTGGCCACGGCCGCCGGTCCGCGGCGCCCCGCACGCCCGGTAACATGGTCGACACGGCAGACGAGCCGGGCGGACGGCCGCGTGGAGTCCCCCTAGGGGGCTTCCCGAGGAACGTCCGGGCTCCACAGGGCAGGGTGGTGGCTAACGGCCACCCGGGGTGACCCGCGGGACAGTGCCACAGAAAACAGACCGCCCGGCGCTTCGGCGCCGGGTAAGGGTGAAACGGCGGTGTAAGAGACCACCAGTGCCCAGGGTGACCTGGGCAGCTAGGTAAACCCCACCCGGAGCAAGGTCAAGAGGAGCGCCGTGAAAAGCGCTCTGCGCGGACGTTCGAGGGCTGCCCGCCCGAGTCCGCGGGTAGACCGCACGAGGCCGGTGGCAACACCGGCCCTAGATGGATGGCCGTCACCCCGACCTCCGCAAGGAGCCGGGGAACAGAACCCGGCGTACAGCCCGACTCGTCTGCCGCTCAGGGGCCACTGCCCCTGCGGCAGGGCGCCCGGGCCGGTATCCCGGGAGACGGCCGATTCCGTTCGCAGGGGGAATCCCGGATTCAGCGCCTGGCGCCTCGACCGGATCGAACGTCATTGATCATCGGCGAGCACCGCTGATTCCCTTTCCGTCTCATCAGACGTTGCGACCGCCCTGGTCGGCGGGTGGGGCGTTGGGCGATTCCACGCTGTGGTTCGGCTGAGCGGGTGAGAGTATGGAGCGCGAGTGTCTGGGAGACGGCCGATGTGAGAGAAGCCATGCTGAAGATTCTGATCGCCGAGGACATGGTGATGTTACGCCGAGCGTTGGCCGAACTCCTTGCGTTGGAAAGCGATTTCGACGTGGTCGCCGAACTGGATCGCGGCGATGAGATCGTTCCGAAGGCGCGCGCGCTGCGACCGGATGTGGCCGTACTGGACATCGGTCTTCCCGGTATGGACGGCATCACCGCCGCCGCCGCGCTCGGTACCGCCGTACCCGACTGCCGGATCCTCATGCTCACGGGGCTCGGCAATCCCAGCACCTTGCGCCGGGCGCTGGCCTCCCGTGCCACCGGATTCCTGTGCAAGGACGCCAACCCCGCCCAACTCGTGGGGGCCATAAGGGAGGTGGCCGCCGGGAAGCGGGTCGTCGACCCCCAACTGGCCGTCGCGGCACTCGAAGAGGTGACGCAGCCGCTGGCCCCGCGTGAACTGGAAGTCCTCCGGCTCGCCGCCGCGGGCGATGACACCGCGGCCATCGCCGGCCGTCTGTTCCTCGCCACGGGAACGGTGCGGAACTACCTGAGCAGCGCGGTGGTCAAGCTGGGCGCCCGCAACCGGATGGACGCCGTACGGATCGCCCGCGAGGGCGGCTGGATCTGACAGCGGCGACTTGTGCGCCGACCAGGTCACTTATCAGGCTGAGTGCCGGACGGGCCAGTGCTTGGGCGCGGCCGTCTTCGCCGGGAGCGGGACGACCGCCGTCAGGGAGAACCATCCCCCGTCAGTGACCTCCGCGGTGAGCCGGCCTTCCACCGCCTCGATGCGGTCACGGAGGTTGTTGAGGCCGCTTCCCGTGCGTGCGTCGCTGCCCGCTGCGGCCGGTAGGTCGTCGAGTCCGTCGTTGGTCACGGTCATTCTGACGGCGCCCTGTTCGCGGTGGAGCCGGACGACGCAGGTGCCGACCCTGCTGTGCCGCAGCATGTTGGTGACCCCTTCGCGCAGCACCGTCGCCAGGGTGGTCTCGATGTCGGGCGGCAGCGGCCCGGCGCTGCCCCGGACCTGGGCGTGCACGCCCAGGTTCCTGAGGGTGGCGAAGAGGGTGTCGACCTCTGCGGCCAGTGACATCGCACGATAGGTCTGGGAGACGGCCCGGACGTCGACCAGGGCCCGCTGGGTTGTTTCCAGGATCTCCGTCAGTTCCTGGTGCAGACGGGCGTGTTTGGAGGGCGGTAGCCGCCGTGCCAGTTCGCTCTTGAAGGCGATGGTGGTCAGGCTCATGCCCAGCAGATCGTGCAGATCGCGCGAGAAGCGCAGCCGTTCGGCCTCCACGGCCATCCGGGCGAGTTCGTCGGAGGTGTGGTGCGCATCCTGGACGAGGCGGGTCAGCTCGGAGAGCCCGAACACCACCAGGCCGGTCAGGGTGGTCGCGACCGTGCCGTAGCCGAGCGAGCCACTGCCCGCTCCGCTCTCCAGCACCAGCAGGCTGGCCGATCCCACGATCGCCGCGAACGTCAGCCACCTCCAGCGGGGCGGCAGTACGAGCAGGGCGGAACCGGCGAGGGTGCCCGGTGTGGCGAGCCAGGCGTGGGCGAAGGTGAAGAAGGGCAGATAGGTGAGCAGGGTCTGGAGTCCGAACGTCCAGTACCGCCCGCGTGTCAGCCGGGGCGACAGGTACCCGAAGGAATGGGCCAGTTGGAGGCCGTAGAGGAGCAGCAGGGTCACGATGCCCGCGGTGAACCTGACCGGTGAGAGATGGCTGTCCAGCAGATAAACGACGGCGACCCCGAAAAAGGCCACGAGGACCGCGATCGTGATGGCACCGGAGGTGCTGAGGGCGAGGTGCCTGCTGCTCGCGTAGTCCCGTTCCGTGCGCGCACCCTTGTGCTGGGCAGAACCTCGCATCTCTTCTCTTCCCCCCGGAGAGTCGAACGAGTCAACGAGTCAGGTTGTCCCGCGCGTAATCCTCTCATGGCACCGTACGGGAGCGCGGGAAACGCAATTGTTCTCCGTCCTTGTCGAAGGAGACCGTTCTTGGTGCGGAAGGGTTTACTGGGGTCTTCGAATTGTGTGGGGGTGTCTTCCCACGGCCGGGTGTGACGCGCGTCGAACCGCCCGCGCCGTCGGCCTTGACCCGCGTCACACGGCGTGATCGTCGAGCCCTCCCAGCACCGCTGCATCCCCGTCGAGTTCGAAGAACCGGTTGACTCCGGTGCGCGGAAGAAAGGGAAAGACCTCGTTCCGTCATAGGTGCAGCGGCAGCGGATTGAGATCCGCGTAGTTGGTCGGGCGGGTGAGCCGGCCGAGCGCGACGGGTACGTCGAACAGTCTGCCGGGGCCGAGTCCCGCCCAGTGCGGGCGCAGACCGGGGATCAGCACCTTGGCGACGGGCAGGTCCACATCGGGGCGGGTCTGATCGAGGACGAGGACGTCGAGGCCGTGCCGGCGCAGCAGCGCGACCAGGGCGTGGACCTGTGCCGCGGCGTCGGCGGGCGGCCGCAGAGCCGCGGGCGGCCGGGCGGACCGGCGGGCCGCGGGCAGCAGATACGGCTGGTTGGCGGTGGTGGCGTGCCGGAACCAGGCCAGGGCCTCCGAGTCGGTGCCGGTGTACGCGGAGGACCCGTCGGCCGGTTCCCCCGTCAACGGCGGCAGCATCTGGTTGAGTTCGGTGAGCGCCCGGCGCAGCGCGACACGGGGATCGAAATGCGCGCCGAAGCCCAGCACGATGTCCTCGGCCTTCTTACCGGTCCGGGCCGATACGGCGGCGACCACGGGAATGCCGAGATCGGAGGTGAGATCAAGAGCCCACACCGTCCGGCCCAGATCCCTGAGGACGGCCCGCATCCGGGCTGTCCACGGATCCCGCGGGTCCAGGGTCACACCGGGCTGCCGGGTGCGGTTGTACCACCACAGCGCGACCGCGTCCCGTTCCACCAGTTCCAGACAGCCGTGGACGATGGCGTCCTCCACACTGGTTCCGGCGGCGGCCCCGTTGGAGGTGGCCCTGCAGAATCCGGTTCCCGCGTCGGGGGCGTTGTAGTAGAGCAGACTCGTCGGCGCCAACCGCTGCCGTCGCTCGGTCAGCGACCAGACGGGCGTCCAGTCGAGGGGGGCGTCCTCGTCGAAGGGCTCGGTCACCTGGTGGAAGGGACCGTGCGCGCGGTTCCACGCCACCCGGTCCTCGAACTGCCGCCGGTCGAAGAGCTGGACGCCGTCCGGATGGACGGCGAGGGGTGCCAGCTCGCGGTAACTGCCGTGCCGGCGTGGCTCGTCGCCCTGGTAGTAGCCGCTGTACCGCTCCAGGGCCTCGGCCAACGCGCTCACCCTGGCATGGAGTTCGGTGACGCCCTTGCCGGAGCCGGGGCTGCGCAGCGGCGTGTGCAGCGGGGGCGGCGGCCGCTCGGGGTCCCAGGGCGGCTGGGCGCCGGCGTGGAAGCAGTTGAGGAATTCCGGTCCCCGCGGATCCCGGCGGATCTCCCCGACGAGACCGGTGACGGGGTCCACGAGGTGCCCGTAGCGCTCCAGCATCCGCTCCGGACCGTACGTCCGGTGGCCCCCACCCGTGGTGTCCCGCACCGGCTGCGGGAACAGCACGACTGGAGCCGAGACCCGGTCGCGCACCAGCAGCGGATCACCGCAGCGTGCGCACTGCGGGCGGCGCCGCACGGGATGGCGGCTGCTCTCCAGCGTGCGGGTGTCCAGCCGCCACAAGCTGCCCTGCTCGGTGCCCCGGTGCCCGGCGAGCCACTTTCCGGCCTCCAGCAGGGCCAGGTGCAGGGCCGCGGCACGCCCCGCGGGCAGGTACGACGGCCGGTGCGCGGCGGGCCCGCTGTGCCCGAGCCGGTGCTGGACGTACGCCTCGCCGCGTCGGCGCAGCCGGAGCCGGTCCGCGAGACAGTTCCAGCAGGGGCCGTCGCCGGGGGCGAAGAAGGGCCCGATCCACAGGTGGGTGCCGCTGGCCCGTACCGGCAGCCATGTGCGTCCCGCGGCGCGGTGCTCCGCGTCCAGGGCGCTCAACCGCGGATCGAGGTAGTCGTGGCACAGCGCCAGGGTCAGGTCGGCTGGCTCGCCCGCGGCGGCGGCGCGCAGCCCCGCCGCCGGGATCGCCTCGCGCAGCGCGTCCCCCGTGTCCTCGGTGAGGTCGACCGCGGCCAGGCGCGCCTCAAGGCCGGCGCCGGGCCGCGCCTCCAGGCCGGTGAGGGTCCAGTAGGCACGCTCGGGTCCGTCCGACCCGTCCGGCGGATAGGCGTGCAGCAGGCCCGCGTCCAGCAGCCTGGTCACGAGCCGTTCGGTGCTCTCGGCCGACAGCCCGGGTGCCGCGTCGGCGACGATACGGGGCAGATCACGGCTGCCGTCGAGCAACGGGGCCAGGAGGGCGACCTGCTCTCCGCCCAGCGTGGTCAGCCGATCCTCCGTCATCAGGAAGACGGGCTCCCCCGGCACCGACTCGACCCGCAGATGCGGTGCGAATCCCAGCCGGGGGAGCCCGTGGCCCGGGACCGTCCGGCTCATCGAGAGGTACGACCGCCGTCCTCGGCGCACGTCATGCCGGGCGAAGAGATCCAACAGATGCAGATGCGGCCGTCGGAGATCTCCGCGGCGTCGTGGCCGAAGTCGGTGATCACGAGATCGTCGACCGCCGTCGCGGTGGCCGCGGCGCCGTCCGGCAGGGGCGTGAACCGTGACATATGTGCTCCTTGTCGCTGTCGACTGCCTGCTCCGTGGATGCGTCGGACCGGGGCCGGCCCTGCGCAGCGCCGCCATCCTTCCGGGGTCCGGCGAGGGGGTACCAGTGCGTCCCGCACAGGGACCATATGAGGCTTACACATCTTGCGCATACGTTTCTCCCATGCCTGTCCGGGACCACGGCACTGGTTGACGGCCGAAGCAGCCAGCGAGACTCCATGGGCAAGGAGCTCTTCGCGGTGCTCCGCCGACCACATCCGCTGACCACATGGGGGAGACAGACGTGGACATATGGTTGCTGGGACCGCTGACGGCCGAGGTGCGGGGCCGCTCGATCGTGCCGACGGCCGCGAAGCCCCGCCAGATCCTCGCGCTGCTCGCGATCCACGCCAATCGGGTCCTGCCCGTCGGGACCCTGATGGAGGAGATCTGGGGCACCGAGCCGCCGCAGAGCGCGCTCGCGACCCTGCACACGTACATCCTCCAGCTGCGCCGTCAGATCACCGCTGCCTGCGGCTCCGACGGCGGGGTGTCGGCCAAGGACGTCCTCGTCACCCAGTACGGCGGCTACTGCTGGCAGGCGCCCGAGGACGCCGTCGACGTACCGCGGTACGAGCGGCTGGTCGCCGCGGGACGCGTCGCCACCGCAGAGGACCGGCACGAGAAGGCGTCGGCGTACTTCCGTGAGGCGCTGGCGCTGTGGCGCGGGTCCGCGCTGGTCGACGTGCGGATAGGGCCCGTACTCAGCATCGAGGTGGCCCGGCTGGAGGAGAGCAGGCTCGGCGTGCTGGAGCGGTGTCTGGAGGCGGATCTGAGGCTGGGACGCCACGCGGAACTGCTGGCCGAGCTGATCGAGCTCACCGGACGCCATCCGCTGCACGAGGGCCTGCACGCCAAGTGCATGACGGCGCTGTACCGGGCGGGCCGCTCCTGGCAGGCGCTCGACGTCTACCAGAGGCTGCGCCGCCGGCTCGCGGAGGAACTGGGGCTTTCACCGTCCCCGCGCCTGCAGCGTCTGCAACAGGCGGTGCTCGCGGCGGAACCGTGGCTGGACGTGCCCAGGTACGGGGAGAACGTGATGCTCGACCGGATGATCGGCTGACCGGCCCCGGGGCGGCTCAGCCGTTCTTGGCGACGAACTCGACGATGGACTCCCGCATGTAGTCGGTCATCTCCTCGGTGATGCCCGGGTACACCCCGATCCAGAAGCTCTGCTCGGTGATGATGTCGCAGTTGCGGAGGTCTCCCGCCACCCGGTGCGGGGTGCCGAGATACGCCGGATGCCGGGTGAGGTTGCCGCCGAACAGCCGGCGGGTGCCGATGCGCCGCTCCTCCAGGAAGGCGATCAGGTCGCGACGGGTGTACGTGGCGTCGGGCAGCACCGTGATGACGAAGCCGAACCAGCTCGGGTCACTGCCCGGCGTCGCGGTGGGCAGCAGCAGACCCGGAACGTCCGCGAGCCCGTCGCGCAGCCGCTGCCAGTTGCGCCGGCGGGCCGCGCCGAACTCCGGGAGCTTCTTCAACTGGCTGAGTGCCAGGGCCCCTTGGAGGTCGGTCGCCTTCAGGTTGTATCCGATGTGCGAGAAGATGTACTTGTGGTCGTAGCCCTTGGGCAGATCACCGAGCTGGTAGTCGAACCGCTTGAGGCAGGTGTTGTCCTCGCCCGGCTCGCACCAGCAGTCCCGGCCCCAGTCGCGGAACGACTCGACGATCCTGGCCAGTTCGAGGTTCCTGGTCAGTACGCACCCGCCCTCGCCCGTCGTGATGTGGTGGGCGGGGTAGAAGCTGACGGTGGCGAGATCCCCGAAGGTGCCCGTCATGCGCCCCTGATAGGTCGAGCCCACGGCGTCGCAGTTGTCCTCGATCAGGAACAGCTCGTGATCGGTGGCCAGTTGCTGGATCTCCGCCACCTCGTAGGGGTTGCCGAGGGTGTGCGCGATCATGATGGCCCGGGTGCGGTCCGAGATCGCCGCACGGACGCGTTCCGCCGTCGTGTTGTACGTGCCGAGTTCGAGGTCCACGAACACGGGCGTGAGGCCGTTCTGGAAGATCGGGTTCACCGTCGTGGGGAAACCGCCGGCCACCGTGATCACCTCGTCGCCCGGGCGCAGTCGCTGATCGCCGAGCCGGGGGGAGGTCAGCGCCGAGAGCGCCAGCAGGTTCGCCGAGGAGCCGGAGTTCACCAGGTGCGCCTTGCGCACACCGATGTGACGGGCGAACCTGCTCTCGAAACGCCGGGAGTGCGCCCCGGCCGCGATCCGCAGATCCAGGGCCGCCTCCACCAGGGAGACCCGGTCCTCCTCGTCCAGAACCGCCCCCGAGGAGAGGATCGGTGTCACGCCCGGCTCGAAGTTCCCCGGCCGCTGCTGCCGGTGGTACTCGCGGACCTGCTCCAGGACCAGGGCCTTGGTGTCGGATGTCATAGCCGTCCCTCCGGTAAGGATTGCCTGGGGACCATGCTCGCGCCGCTCGGTCGAGGAGCCATGGAGTCCCCGCGGAAAGCCCCTGCTCCAGCGGGCTTCCAGGGGCTTTCGACCTGCTCCGGCTAGCGTGTGTCGGCGACGTATCCCACAGGTGAGGTGGCAGATGCCCGAGGACACTCCACGACCGGTACTCCGCATGGGAGTTCTGGGCTGTGCCGACATCGCGGTGCGCCGGATCCTGCCCGCGCTGGTGGAGCATCGGTCGGTGCGGCTGGTGGCGGTGGCGAGCCGGGACGGGGCGAAAAGCGAGCACCTGGCGGCCCGGTTCGGCTGCGCGGCGGTGACCGGCTACCGGGCGCTGCTGGACCGGGACGACATCGACGCGGTCTATGTGCCGCTGCCGCCGGGCATGCACCACGAATGGGTCGCGGAGGCGCTGACCGCTGGCAAGCACGTGCTGGTGGAGAAGCCGCTCAGCACCACGTACGCGCAGAGCGCCGAACTGGTGGCGATGGCTGCCCGCCTCGGTCTTGCGCTCACCGAGAACTTCATGTTCCTGCACCACTCCCAGCACGCGGCGGTACGGGAACTGGCGGGCGAGGTCGGTGAGCTGAGGGTCTTCTCCAGCTCCTTCGGGGTGCCGCCGCCGCATCCGGCGTCCTTCCGGCACGACCCGCGGCTCGGCGGCGGCGCCCTGCTGGACGTGGGGGTCTATCCGCTGCGCGCGGCCCAGCTCCACCTCGCCGGGGAACTCGACGTCCTCGGCGCCTGTCTGCGCGTCGACGAGGCCACCGGTGTCGATGTCGCGGGCAGCGCGCTGCTCTCCACCGCGACCGGGGTGACCGCGCAGCTCGACTTCGGGTTCCAGCACTCCTATCGGTCCGTGTACGCCCTGTGGGGCAGCCGGGGGAGGATCAGCGTGCCGCGCGCCTTCACACCGCCGCGGGAGCACCGGCCGGTGGTCCGCCTCGAACAGCAGGACCGGATCACCGAGGTGACCCTCTCCGCCGACCACCAAGTGGGCAACGCGCTCGACGCCTTCGCGGCAGCGGCCCTGTCGGGCACCGGGCGGACCGGCCTGGGAGAGGCCCTGTTGCGCCAGGCGCTCCTGGTCGAACAGGTACGCAAGGCCGCAAGAGTCGTCACCCACTGACCCTCACCGCACACGACCGCCCCGGCTACCGCCCGCACACCCCCGACGGACCGCATGCCCAGCCCCCGACCGCGGACACCCCCCCGGGGGCACCCCCATCGACCAACGTGCCCCCTTCGAGCGGTGTCTTCGGGGGGTGCGGGACTTTGGGCGGTGTGTTTTCACGGGTGGTGTGCGGCTTCGAGTGGTGTGTTTTCGTGGGTGGTGTGCGGCTTCGGGTGGCATGGCTTCGCGGGCGATGTGCTGCTTTGGGGGGGTGTCGCTTCGCGGGTGGTGTGTCCCTCGGGCGGTGTGGTCCGTTGGGCGGTGTGCTTCAGGTGGCGTGCCCGCTTGGGTCGGCATCCTCGCTTCGGGCGGCGCGCGTGGTTCCGCCTGGCCGCCGCCGATTAGGCCGGCCGTCGACCAGAGCGGCCCTCGACTTTGACCGGCCGTCGACTTGACCGGTTGCCGATCGGACCGGCCCTCGGGTGGCGTGGTCCGTTGGGCGGTGTGCTTCAGGTGGCGTGCGTGGTTTCGCCTGACCGGCCCTCGACCAGGTCGGCCGCCGACCTGACCGGCCGCCCGAGCAGACCGGCCCTCGGCTAGGCCGGCTGCCCGAGCAGGCCAGTTCTCGGCTGGACCGGTCGCCCGAGCAGGCTGGTCCTCGACCGGAGCGGTCGCCGGTCATGCTGGTCCGCGGCCTCGCCAGCTCACGGTGGCGGGAGTCGGTTCGGTGGAGGGCGGGTCAGGGGTGGGCGGGTGTTCGGGGGTGGGTGCGGTGCCAGGCGACGACCTCGCGTAGGCCGTCGTCCAGGGAGCGCAGGGGACGGTAGCCGAGTTCCTTACGGATCTTCGAGTCGTCCACCGCGTACCGCAGGTCGTGGCCCCTGCGGTCGGGTACCTGGCGGACCCGGGACCAGTCAGCGCCGCACAACTCCAGCAACTTGGACGTCATTTGACGGTTCGTGAGATGCGTACCGCCGCCGATGTTGTAGATCTCGCCGGCCCGGCCGCCGGTCAGCACCGCGTGGACGGCACGGCAGTGGTCGTCCACGTGCAGCCACTCCCGGACGTTGCTGCCGTCCCCGTACAGCGGCACCGTCCGCCCGGCCAGCAGCTCGGTGACGAACAGCGGGATGAGCTTTTCCGGATGCTGGCGCGGGCCGTAGTTGTTGGCGCACCGCGTGATCCGTACGTCGAGCCCGTGCGTGCGCCAGTAGGACCGGGCGACGAGGTCGCTGCCCGCCTTCGACGCCGCGTAGGGCGAGTTGGGGAGCAGGGGCTCCTCCTCCGTCCAGGTGCCCTCGGCGATGGACCCGTAGACCTCGTCCGTCGAGATGTGCACGAAGGTGCCGACCTCGCAGCGCAGGCTCGCCTCAAGGAGCGCCTGGGTGCCCAGCACATTGGTGTGGACGAACTCCGCGGCCCCGGTCAGGGAGCGGTCGACATGTGTCTCGGCCGCGAAGTGCACCACCGCGTCATGACCGGGGAAGACCTCCAGGAGCGCGTCGAGGTCGCGGATGTCGACGCGCCGGAAGTCCAGGCGGGGATCGTCCAGAGGCAGGTTGTCCGTGCTCCCGGCGTAGGTGAGCAGGTCGACGACCGTCACCCGGGCGGGCCGGGGCCCGGGCAGGCTGCCGGCCAGCAGGGAGCGCACATAGTGGGAGCCGATGAAACCGGCACCGCCGGTGATCAGGACGCGCATGGTGTGGACGCACCTCCGGGACGTCGACGCCCTTGGGCGGCGTGGTGCTGGGCGGTCAGCCGCTCCAGTACGGGGACGACCTCCGCCGGAGTCGGCTCGGACTCGGCCTCGGTGCGCAGCCGGGCGGCGGCCGAGGTGAACGAGGGCTCCTTGAGGAGCCGCACGAGCCTGCCCCGCAGCCCCTCCACCGTCACCTCGTGGGAGGGGAGGTGGAGACCGGCGCCCAGTTCCTGCTGGCGGCGCGCCCGCTCGATCGCGTCCCAGATCCAGCCCATGGCGATCTGCGGCACCCCCTCGACCAACGCGGTCGACCAGGTCCCGGCACCGCCGTGGTGCACGATGGCCGCGCAGGTCGGCAGCAGCGCGTGCAGCGGTACGTGGTCCACCAGGCGCACATTGTCCGGGACACGGGACAGCAGCGCCCGCTCCTCGGCGTCGAGCGTGGCCACCACCTCGATGTCGAGTCCCTCGATCGCCTTGAGGACCAGGTCGACCGGGACCGCGCTGGGGAACTCGGAGGTCCTGGCCGTGAGCCCCAGGGTGACGCACACGCGGGGCCGCTCCGGCGGAACCCGCAGCCAGCCGGGTACGACGGCGGGCACCGGCCCGTTGTACGGGACGTAGCGCATGCCCACGGTCGGCCGGTCCGACGGCGGCCGGAAGCTGCGCGGCACCTGGTCAACCGACCACTGCCCCGTCACCGCCTCCTCGTCGAAGGGCACGCCGTACCGGCCGAGTGTCCACTGGAGCCACTGGCCGACGGAGTCCTCGGTGTGCGGCCCCTGTTCCCCGTCCTTGCCGGTGGGACCGGGACCGAGCTGCGTGAGGAAGGCCCGCCGCATCGACAGGAACAGGTCCGGGAAGGACAGCAGCCGGGCGTGGGCGGCGCCGGTCACCTTCGCCGCCACCGCGCCGGCGAACGTGAACGGCTCCCAGAGGACGAGGTCCGGCTCCCAGGCACGGGCGAACGCGATGAGTTCGTCGACCATCGGATCGTCGTTGATCAGGGTGAAGAAGGTGGCGGTCATCATCGTGTCCCAGCCCTTGAGGAAGGCGGGGGTGAGCTGACCGGGGGCATCGGGGTCCAGCGACTGGTCGGCGTGGTGGGAGAGCACGGAGTCGCCCACGCCCTTGACCATCTCGTCGAGGCCGGGGTCGGCCCCCACGGGGACGGCAGTCAGTCCGGCCGCCGTGATGCTCCCCGTCAGCGCGGGCTGGCTCGCCACCCGTACCTCGTGCCCGGCGGCCCGCAGCGCCCAGGCGAGCGGTACGGACCCGTTGAAGTGCGCGTCCATCGCGAAGGACGTCAGCAGAACCCGCATGGTCGGTCCTTTCTCAGCGGCTCTGGGGAAACTCCGGCCGCGGTACACCGGACGCGGCGCACCGTCACGCGGAACCGAGGGAGAACCGCAGCACTCCGCCCAGGACGGGGGACCGCATCCGCCGCTGGACGCCGTCGGCCGGTGCCAGCCGGGGGTGGCGCTCCCGCAGGGTGCGTACGGCGGTCTCGGCGTGGAGCCGGGCGAACGCCCCGAAGAGGGAGGTGTGCGGGCCGGACAGCGACAACTGCCCCTGTCCCGCGGGCCGGGTGAGGTCGAAGTGGTCCGGGGCCAGGAACACCCGGGGATCCCGGTTGGCCGCGCCGACATGCACGACGACCTGGGCGCCGGCGGGGACGTCCTGGCCGGCGAGCACGAGGTCTTCGCCGGCGATCCGGCTCTCCAGCCGCACCGGCGGCGCGTGGCGCAGCGTCTCCTCCACGGCTCCGGCCGCGAGGTCGGGGCTCTCGCCCAGCAGCGCCCACTGCCTGGGGTGGGCGAGCAGCGCCTCCACGGCGTTGTTGATGAGCCCGGCGGTGAGAGCGACGCCCACCGTGGCGGCCAGCACACCGACCGCGAGGGCGTCCTCGGCGGGAGAGCCGGCGCGCAGCACCGTGCTGAGCAGATCGTCACCCGGCTCGGCCCGCCGCGCCGCGACGAGATCGCCGACGAGGGCGCGGACGTCCTCGATCGCCTCGGTGAGCCGGCGGGTGACCGCGAGCGGCTGCGGGCAGAGCGCCGCGTCGAGCGCGACCTCCAGGGCCGGGCACGCGCGGGCGAACCGGTCGCGCTGCGCCTCCGGTACACCGAGCAGGGCCGCGGCGGCCTCGGTGGCCACCGGGCGGGAGTAGTCCGCCATGAGGTCGAAGGAGGCACCGAGTCCGTCGGCGGTCTCCTGGTGCAGGCGTTCGGCGCTCTTGCGGTGGCCGTCCGCCGCGGCCGCGCCCAGGGCCGGGGCCGCCGCCCGCTCCCAGCGCGCGTGGTCGGCGCCCGGCGCGTGGAGAAAGGCCCGGTCCAGCGGGATGATGTGGCACAACAGCGGATTGCTCCAGGCGTCCGAGAAGACGTGCCGCTGGAGGCCCGGCAGATCGGCGTGCCGCAGGCTCAGCCGCGGATCGGCCAGCGCCTCGGCGGCCACAGCGTGCCGGCCGGTGACCCAGGCTCCGGCGGTGCTCTGCCACAGCGGTGTCTCCGCTTCCCGGATGCGGTGGGCCAGCGCCACCGGGTCGTCGCTCTCCGCGCGCAGCGTCAGGGCGTACGGATCGCCGCTGGTTCCGTAGATCCAGTGGAAGCCGCGGGCGGTCAGGAGATGACGGCCGAGTTCGCTGTCGGTCTGCTGGATCCCCTCGGCCGCCACGGGGGCCTCGGCGGTGGTCGTCTCGTCGGTCTCCGTGTGGGTCACGGCAGTCTCCTTCGGGGCGTGGTTCAGGTCAGGGACAGACCGCCGTCGACCGGGAGCACCGCTCCGGTCGCGTAGGCGGCTCGCGGGTCGGTGAGCTGGACGGCCCACCAGGCGATGTCCTCGGGGCGGCCGACCCGGCCGGCCGGGACGCGCGCGGCGATCTGCTGGAGGAAGCCCGCGTAGGACTCCTGTGACATGCCGGACCGTTCACCGATACCGGTGTCGATCACGCCCGGCGCCAGGCCGAGGACGCGGATGCCGCGGGGCGCGAGTTCCACGGCCCAGGTCCGGGTGAGGAAGTCGAGCCCGGCCTTGGCGGCGCCGTAGACCCCGTTCTCCGGCCAGGCACGGCGGCCCAGTGCGCCGGCCGAGCCGATGTTCAGCACCGTTCCGCCGCCGTCGGCCGCGAGAGCGTCCAGGGTCTGCCGGGTGAGCAGCAGCGGGGCCAACAGGTTGCTGTCGAGCTGGTCGCGGGCGGCCTCCCGCTTGGTCTCCGCGAGAGCGGCGAATCCGCCGGTGGCCGCGTTGTTGACCAGCACGTCGATCCGGCCGAACGAGTCCAGCGCCGCGTCGGTCACGGCGCGGGGGGTGTCCGGATCGGTGAGGTCGGCCGCGAGGACGCTGATCCGGGGGTGCCCCTCGGCGGTCGCGGCCAGGGTGGTGGGCGTACGGCCCACGACGAGTACCCGGTCGCCGCGGTCGGCGAAGGCGCGGGCCGTGGCCCGCCCGATGCCGGTCCCCCCGCCGGTGACGATCACGCCGCGGGGCGCTGTCGTGTCCTGTGTCGCGCTCATGCCCGGGACCGTAGGACGGGCCGCTCGATTCGCGGTCGACTCCCGCTACGGCCGGTCGTCACGGGTCACCACCCTTTCCCTGACCAGGAGTTCGCCGGCCTCGCGCACCAGCACGTCCCGGCAGGTGCACATCAGGTGCAGCCGGGCGGGGCCGCCCCGTGGCACGGCGACGATCGAGACCTGGCTCTCGGCGGTCAGCGAGCCGTCGTCCGCGGGGGTGACGGTGAGCATGCCGACCCAGTGGCGGTGCGTCTCGCCGGCGGCCGCGAGACCCGCGGCGGCCTTGCGGGCGCCCTCGGAGAGAGCCGGGCGGCCGCGCACCGGTTCCGGGAGTGAGGGCGGCGCGAAGGAGCCGTCCTCGGTGAAGGTGCCGGCCCAGAACTCGGCCTCGCCCGAGTCCAGGAGCCGCATCTGCCGCGCGTAGAAGTGCTGTACCTCGGCGTAGACGTCCGCCGGTGCCGTCGGGGCCTGTGCTGCCATGCCGTGTCCCTTCCGCCGTCGCTGTGGGCCGGGGCGGGTGCGTTCCCGGGTTCCCGTGAGGTCACGACGGTGGCAGCGGCCCCTCCAGGATCGGTCGAGCCGGGATCGGTCGAGCCGGGATCGGCCGAGCCAAGCGCTCCGCTGGACATGCCGCGCTGTGCCGGCGGTCGTCTGCGGCACCGTCGTGGCCGGTCGCTCCCGCACGTTCTCGGCTTCGCTCGAACTAGGGGCCGCCCAGCGCGGCGGAGCCGCAGACAACCGACGGCACAGCGACCCTTCGGGGCGCTGTCGAACCGCAGCGGACTTCACTGGACCTGCTCGGGTCGGTCGAGCGCGGGGCGGCGGTCGCGGGGCGGGCGGTCGCGGGCCGCGTCGAGCCAGGCTCCAACGCTTCTCTAGCCGCGCTGGTGAGCATGGGCTGGCTCGCAGGAATCCATCGCCGGGAGGCTCGTGTGCGCATCATCGACCTGTCCTCACCCGTGGACGGGGCGGGTTTTGAACCCGATCCCGTGGTGCACGATGTCCTCGGCCCGAAAGAGGCCGCCACGCACATGAGCGAGGAGATGCGTGACCACTTCGGGATCGAGTTCGATCCGGCGGAGCTGCCGGAGGGCGAGTTCCTCTCGCTCGACCGCCTCCGGCTGACGACCCACACCGGGACGCACGTCGACGCGCCCTCGCACTACGGCACGCGCGCCTCCTACCGGGACGGTCCGCCGCGGCACATCGACGAGATGCCGCTCGACTGGTTCTTCCGGCCGGCGGTGGTGCTCGACCTGAGCGACCAGGGCACGGGCGCGGTCGGCGCCGAGGTGGTGCAGCGGGAGCTGGACCGGGTCGGCCACACCCTCTCGCCCATGGACATCGTGCTGCTGAGGACCGGCGCCGACGCGTGGTCGGGGACGCAGAAGTACTTCACGGACTTCACCGGGCTCGACGGGTCCGCCGTGCATCTGCTGCTGGACCGGGGAGTCCGGGTGATCGGCACCGACGCGTTCAGCCTGGACGCGCCGTTCGGCGACATCATCACCCGCTACCGGGAGACCGGTGACCGCTCGGTGCTGTGGCCCGCCCACATGATCGGGCGGGACCGGGAGTACTGCCAGGTCGAACGGCTCGCCGGGCTCGACCGGTTGCCGGCCCCGCACGGATTCCGGGTCGCGTGCTTCCCGGTGCGGATCGCCGGGGCGGGCGCCGGCTGGACGAGGGCGGTGGCGCTGCTCGACGAGTGACCCGGCGAGTGCGGAGCACACGACGGCCCGGCGGACGCCACGCCCACCAGGGCGGCAACGGGAGGAGACACACATGTACGGCAGGGAACTCGCGGACGTGTACGAGGCCATCTACCGCAGCCGGGGCAAGGACTGGGGGGAGGAAGCGGCGGACGTCTCCCGGCTCATCGCCGAACGCCGCCCGGGAGCCGACTCACTGCTCGACGTCGCCTGCGGCACGGGCGCCCATCTCAGCGTGTTCAGCACGCGGTTCGAGGTCGCCGAGGGGCTGGAGATCGCGGAGCCGATGCGCCGGCTCGCCGAGCAGCGGCTGCCCGGCGTCACGGTGCACGCGGGCGATATGCGCGACTTCGCCCTCGGCCGCAGGTACGCGGCGGTGACCTGCATGTTCTGCGCCATCGGCTATCTGGGCACGGTGGCCGACCTGCGGGCCGCCATCGCGTCGATGGCCGGCCATCTGGAGCCCGGCGGCGTCCTGGTCGTCGAACCCTGGTGGTTCCCCGAGAACTTCATCGAGGGCTATGTCGCGGGTGACCTGGCCCGTGAGGAGCACCGCACCATCGCGCGGATCTCGCACACCACCCGCAAGGGCCGGGCCACCCGCATGGAGGTCCGCTTCACCGTGGGGGACGCCGCCGGTATCCAGCAGTTCACCGAGATCGACGTACTGACCCTGTTCACCAAGGAGGAGTACATCTCCGCGTTCACCGACGCGGGCTGCTCCGTGGAATTCCTGGAGGACGGTCCCACCGGTCGTGGTCTTTTCGTCGGCGTCCGCGCATCGGGTTGACGGACGACAGCGTCAGGACGACATTTCGCGGGCCACCGACATCACATAGCGGCCGTAATCCGACTGCGACATCTTCTCGCCGAGCCGGTGGCAGCTTTCCGCGTCGATGAATCCCATGCGCAGGGCGACCTCCTCGACGCAGGCGATCCGCACGCCCTGCCTTTCTTCGAGCGTCCGCACATACTGGGTGGCCTGGAGCAGGGATTCCGGAGTTCCGGCGTCCAGCCAGGCGAAACCGCGACCGAGGTCGACCAGACGGGCTCGGCCGCGCTCCAGGTAATTCCGGTTGACATCGGTGATCTCCAGTTCTCCGCGCGCCGATGGGCGGAGGTTCTTGGCGATGTCCACCACGTCGTTGTCGTACAGGTAGAGCCCGGTGATGGCGAGGTCGGAGCGGGGCCGGACCGGCTTCTCCTCCAGGGAGACGAGGCGTCCCGACGCGTCGGTCTCGCCCACCCCGTAGCGCTCCGGGTCCTCCACGGGATAACCGAACAGCACACAGCCCTGTACGTCCCGGACAGTGCTCTGGAGCAGGTCGTAGAAGTGGTAGCCGTGGAAGATGTTGTCCCCCAGGACCAGGGCCACGTCGTCGTCGCCCACATGGTCGGCGCCGATGACGAAGGCTTCGGCCAGCCCGGCCGGCCGGTTCTGCACCGCGTAGTCGATCCGGACGCCGAGCTGGGAGCCGTCGCCCAGGAGCCTGCGGAACGGTTCCAGGTCGCGCTCGGTGCAGATGAGCAGGATCTCCCTGATGTCCGCGAGCATCAGCACCGAGAGCGGATAGTAGATCATCGGTTTGTCGCCGACCGGGAGAAGCTGCTTCGAAACGGAGACGGTTATGGGATGGAGCCTTGTTCCCGAACCGCCGGCGAGAATAATCCCCTTCATGGATATATCCCTGTCCTCGATTTCTGCTCATGCTAACGGCGGGATTCACGCGAGAGCAAGTAAGTGCAGTATCTGGTCCAGGGATATTCGAGCGGAAATAGAGGAAAATCAAGGGTTGTGGACAGGCTCGCCAATATGATGTGCTGCGAGGGGATGGTGACGCCCTGCGGCACGGCATCAGCAATGGGAGGGAAGCGAATTAATGACCACTCTCGTATGGGACTACCGGCAGGAATACGAGAACGAACGCGCCGATATTCTGGACGCGGTGGAGGCGGTCTTCAGCTCCGGCCGGCTCGTCCTCGGTGACAGTGTCCGCGGCTTCGAGCAGGAGTTCGCCGGGTATCACGGCGTGCGGCACTGCGTCGGCGTCGACAACGGCACCAACGCCATCAAGCTGGCCCTCCAGGCGCTCGGCGTCGGCCCCGGGGACGAGGTCGTCACCGTGTCCAACACCGCGGCCCCCACCGTGGTCGCGATCGACGCGGTGGGCGCCACCCCGGTGTTCGTCGACATCCACCCGGACAGCTACCTCATGGACACCGAGCAGGTGGCGTCCGTCCTCACCCCGCGCACCCGGTGCCTGCTCCCCGTCCACCTCTACGGACAGTGCGTCGACCTGGCCCCGCTGGAGCGGCTGGCCGCCGAGCACGGCCTGCTCCTCGTCGAGGACTGCGCCCAGGCCCACGGCGCCCGCCGCGAAGGCCGGCTCGCCGGCACCACGGGCGACGCCTCCGCCTTCTCCTTCTACCCGACGAAGGTGCTCGGCGCGTACGGCGACGGCGGCGCCGTGCTGACCTCCCGGGACGACGCCCACCGCGCGTTGCGCCGGCTGCGCTACTACGGCATGGAGGAGCGCTACTACGTCGTCGGCACCCCGGGCCACAACGCCCGGCTCGACGAGGTGCAGGCCGAGATCCTGCGGCGCAAGCTGCGCCGGCTCGACACCTACGTCCAGGGGCGGCAGGCCGTCGCCCGCCGCTACGAGGAGGGGCTTGGCGACACCGACCTGGTGCTGCCGTGGACCGCTCCCGGCAACGAGCACGTGTACTACGTCTACACGGTGCGCCACCCCCGGCGCGACGACATCATGAAGGCCCTCAAGGCGTACGACATCGAGCTCAACATCAGCTATCCCTGGCCGGTGCACACGATGTCCGGGTTCGCCCACCTCGGCTGCCCCACGGGCTCGCTGCCCGTGACCGAGGAACTGGCCGGCCAGATCTTCTCGCTGCCCATGTACCCGGCCCTCGCCCCGGACGTCCAGGACAAGGTGATCAGCGCGGTGCGTGACGTGCTGGACAGCCTCTGATCCCGTGCGGGGGGGCGCGTCGGCACACCGCGGGCCCGGCCCGTCACACCCCCACGCACCGAAACCCGACGGAGAGGGCGCCTTCCAGGGGCCGCTGCACCACGGATGGCGTCGACCGGACCGCGCGCAGTTCATACAGACGCTCGGCTGGGGTCTCCCAGCCGAGCGTGCTGCGTGGGCGGCCGTCGAGTCCGGCGGCGACAGCGTCCGGATGTTCGCGGGTGTGGACGGACAGGCCGGTGCACTTGGGGCCCGTCGCCCAGTCTCGGCGGCGATCGTCCGGGCCATGGCCTTCTCCCGCCACCGGTCGGCGATGTGGATCCGCTCGTTCGCGCGGGTACCTGGACGGACCGGAAGGCGGCACCACCGTGTGGGCCGGTGGTGTCGCCCTCTGCCTGTGGCCGGCGCGGTCCGGCACGCTGCTTCGTTGCTCCAGCCCTGCCGCATGAGCCGGCCGCTCACGCATCGGTCGCCGGAGCGGAAGGCGACCGTGGTCAGGCGGCCGAACGGGACGCCTCCAGGCTGCGCAGGCACGCCACCAGGCTCCGGGCCTGCACATTGAGGTAGTGGCTGTGCCGGAGAAGCCGGGTGAGCTGGTCCATGGTCAGCCAGCGGTAGTCGGGGTGGCCGGGGTCCTCGGGGACATCGCTGTCCACGATCAGATAGCGGTTGCGGGCATGGAAGAAACGGCCGCCCTCCTCGGAGAGCACGGCCTCGAAACGGATACGGTCGGGGCCGGCGGCCAGCACCTCGTCGAGATGACGGGGCCGGGCGGCGGGCGGCAGCCAGCGGTAGCTATCCGGGATGCACTGCACGGTCGGCGCCAGCTCCACGACGTCCGCGTAACCCGGCTCGGTGCGGGCGTGCAGCAGCACATGCGGCACCCCGTCGATCTCCCGTGACAGGAAGGCGACGACCCCCGTGCCGCGCGGCTCGATCATCGGCTGGCGCCAGGTGCCGACCTCGCGCCCCGCGGCCGTCACGGACACCCCGATGACATCGAAGAAGCCGCCGCTCTCGTGTGAGTACCCCATCTCGGTGTGCCGCCACTCGTCCAACGTATTAAGGGCGATCCGCTCGGTGCGCACGGTGGCCAGCGAGCGGGCCCCGTTGATCCAGCTCAGCACGTCGGTCATCCGGTGCAGCGCGCCGTCCGTCCGGGAGCTGTGCGGCAGACACGCCAGCACGGTCCTCAGGTCCATGTTGATGACGTCGTCGCGCGACAGCAGCCGGTACAACTGCCCCAGCGTGAACCAGCGGAAGCCGTCGAGGACGTCCACCTCGGCGGTCGTCTCCACCACCATGTTGCGGTTGCGCTTGCGGTAGAACCAGGCGCCCTGCTCCGACTGCCGGACGTCCGCGACCACCCGGTGCCCTGACGTGTCCCGGAAGTAGTCCAGATACGGCACGGGCTTGCCCTTGTGGACGCCGGTGTAGTTGCTGCGGGTCGCCTGCACGGTGGGGGACAGTTGAAGGCCCCGGGGGTTGCCCGGTTCCGCCTTGGCCTGGATCAGGAAGTGCGGAACCCCGTCGAACTCCTTGATCAGAACGCCCAGGATGCCGACCTCGGGCTGGTCGATGATGGGCTGGACCCATGAGTGCACCGCGCCGGCCGGATCGTGCACCCGCAGACCGTGGATCGTGAAGAACTTGCCGCTGCGATGCCACAGATCACCGGTTACCGGAGTCTGGTACCACTGGTCGAGGGCGGCCAGCGGTACCCGCTCGGCCGTCGTGTAGCTTCGCTCCCCGAACTCGGCGAACCAGTCGTCGAATCCGGCGGGATCGGTCAGCGGGCTCTCCACGGCCGCGGCCGACCTGGCGATACGGGCCGTCACATCGGCCATCTGAACTCCTCGTCATGGATGGGGGCGGACACGGTGGTGCGGGGTGGTTCAGTCGGCGGGCGTCTCCCACGTCGCCCGCATCGCCTCGGCGAGCCCGATCCGCGGCTTCCAGCCGAGCAGTTCGCCCGCCAGCCGGATGTCCGCGAGGGTCCAGCCGCCGCCCTTGCTGGCGACCGGCCCGTCCTCGACCCTCAGCGCCCTGGGCGGCAGCCCCGCGGCGGCGACCAGCAGATCCACCAGCTCCCGCATCGCGGCGGCCTCCCCGCGGCCGATATTGACCACCCGCCCGGTGGCCGGTGACCCCACGGCGAGGACCACGGCCTCGGCGAGATCGCGCACATCGATGAAGTCCCGTCGCGCGTCCGCGACCCGCAGCGTCACCGGGGCGCTCACGGACGCGGCCCGCAGCCTGTCGACGACCGCCCCGAGGAAACTGGCCCGGGTGGTGCGGGGCCCGCACACGTTCACCGCGCGCAGCACCAGCCCGTCGAACCGGCCGGCCCGGGCGCCGTCGAGCACCAGCTCGGAGCCGGCCAGCTTGGTCCTGGCGTACATCGTGGTCGGCCGGGGCTCAAGGTCCTCGCCGATGGAGCGGGGCTCGGGCACCGGCCCGTACTCGTGGATGGAGCCCACATGGACCAGCCGCGGCCGCTGCGTCATCTGCGTGAGGGCCCTCAACAGCCGGTCGACCAGGGTGATGTGCGCGTACCGCATCTCCTCCTCGGTCGTGCCCCAGCCGCCCGTCACATTGACCACCGCGCTCACCCGGTGCCGAGTGAACAACCGCGCCAGCTCGGCCGGCGCGGCCGCCGCCACGTCCAGGCCGGCGAAGACATGGCCCGCCACCGAGGGACCGCCCCGCCGGGCGACGGCGAGCACCCTGTGCCCCTCGCGCGCCAGCGCGGCGCTCACACAGCGGCCGACACAGCCGCTGGCCCCGAGCACTGCGATCCGGGACCCCGGGGCCGCCGGCCGGCCACCGGTCAGGGCCGCCACAGTGCGGCCTCGATCCGGAGGCACTTGTCGTACTCGGGCAGGCCGCCCTCCGCGTGCACCTGCGCGAGCGGCGGCGCGGCCGTGTCCCGCGCGGACAGCAGGGGCTCCACGTCCTCGGGGATCGGCAGGCCGAGCGCGGGGTCGAGCGGGGACAGGGACAGCTCGTGCTGCGCCTCGTAACTCCCGGAGAGCATGTACGACATCACCGTGTCGTCCTCCAGGGCGATGAACGCGTGCCCGACCCCGACCGGAAAGTACATGGCGCCGAAGCCCTCGGGGTCCAGCACGGAGGAGTCCCAGCGGCCGAAGGTGGGCGAGCCGACCCGGATGTCCACCACGATGTCGATGGCACGGCCCCGCGCGCAGTACACGTACTTGGCCACGCCCGGCGGGGTGACGGTGTAGTGGATGCCCCGGACCGTGCCGCGCCGTGACTTGCTGTGGTTGGACTGCGCGACGGGGAAGAGCGGATGCCCCAGGGCCTCCACGAACGCCGGCTCCTGGTACGGCGAGGTGAACAGACCACGGTGGTCCTCGAAGACGGGCGGGGTGAAGGTGTACGCGCCCCGGACGGCGAGTTCGCGGAACTTCACGGCGGAGGCCATCTACCGCTCCCCTCGGACGGCGCTGCCGCGGGAGTCCCGGGCCCCGCGGTGTTCCGCGACGAGCTTCTCCAGCAGCGGAACGATGTCGTTGGGGCTCGGTGTCCCCACCATCTCCCGGCGGATCCGCGCGCAGTTCTCCGCGAACGACGGCTCCTCCAGCAGACGCAGCACATGGTCGCGCAGGTCCTGGGCGGTGTAGTGGTCGACGTCGTGCAGGTACAGGCCCGCGCCGAACTTCTCCAGCTGCTTCGCCTTGTGGATCGTGTCCCAGACCATGTCGGGCACGATCAACTGCGGGACACCGTGGGCCAGCGCGGTCTGGAAGGTGCCGGAGCCACCGTGGTGCACGACCGCGGAGCAGGTCGGCAGCAGCGCGTTCAGCGGCACGAAGTCGACGGCCCTGACGTTGTCCGGCAGTTCCGTCCCGGCGAGCTGCTTGGCGTTGAGGGTGGCGACCACCTCGACGTCCAACCCCGCCAGCGCCTGGACCAGCTCGCCGACCGAGGCACGGTCGCCGTCCAGCACCTCACGGTGGGCCACCCCCAGCGTCAGACAGACACGGGGCTTCTTCGGCGGCTCGTGCAGCCAGTCCGGTATGACGGCCTGCCCGTTGTAGGGGATGTAGCGCAGCGGGACGAACGGCTGCCTCACCTGGAACCGCATCGACGGCGGCACCGGGTCGATGGTCCACTGACCGACCGCGACCTCCTCCTCGAACTCCGCGCCATAGCGGCCCAGCGTCCAGGTCAGCCACTCGCGCAGCGGATCGTCCCGCTGTTCCGGCAGCCGCTCCGCCTGGAGGTCCAGGAAGGTCTCGCGCATCCGCCCCAGCAGATCCAGCCCGAACAGCAGCCGGGCGTGGGCGGCGCCGGTCACCCGCGCTGCCACCGGGCCCGCGAAGGACAGCGTGTCCCAGACGACCAGGTCGGGCTGCCATTCGCGGCTGAACGCGACCAGGTCGTCGATCATGCGCTCCGGGCAGGAGTTCTGGAAGGCCATCGCCGTCATCGAGGTGAACACACCGAGGACGTGGTCCCAGGTCAGCATCTCGGGACGGGTCTCGGTCATGTCCATCCCGGCTTCCGCCTGGCTCTCCATGATCTCGGCGTCGTCGCCCAGGCCCTCGCTGACCCGCTGCATCTGCTCCTCCAGGAGCAGCGGCTCACCGACACAGACGGCGGTCAGCCCGGTATGGGTGATGTCCTCCGCGAGATCCGGCTGGCTGGCGATCCGGACCTCGTGGCCGGCGGTCTGCAGCGCCCAGGCCAGCGGAACCTGGGCATGCATATGGGATTTCGCGGCGAACGTGGTGAACAGGACCTTCATCGATCTCCCTTTTCGCGAGTGGTGGTGCCGGCGCTGTCCGGGGCGGCGGGGCTCACTGCCCGTCGTGGCCGACGTACCGGTAGCGCACCAGCCAGCCGTCCCCGTCGGCGACGAGGACGTCCTGGCACGACGTGCTCAGCCGGATCATGGGAGCGGAGCCCGTCGAGGTCGACACGACCAGGGCGTCGTAGCCCGTGCGCACCGAACCGTCCGGGAACCGCCAGGCAGCCGGCAGGCCCAGCCAGTGCCGGCGCACCGTGCCGGCCGGCGCCGCGGGCCGTTCCCGCACGGCCGCGGCGATCGCCGCCCGGCCGCGCACCGGCTCGGTGAACGTGCTCTGGTCGAAGGCCCCGTCCTCGGTGAAGGTGTCCGCCCAGGCATCCCCCTCGCCCGCGTCGAGGAGCCGCATCTGCCGTGCGTAGAACTGCTGGACGGAGGCGTACTCGGCGGGCGACACCGGTTTCGTACGGGCCCGCCGCTCCGCGTACTCCTTCGCGTGCCGCATGGTGATCGTGCTGTTGCCACCGAGCACGTCCCGGATGAAGGCGCGGGCGTCGGCGGTGGTAGCGGAGGCGCCGAGGACCTTGGTGACGGCCGCGGTGTTGACGACCACGGTGTGCCGGGAGACGGCCACGCAGCCGGACGGGATCTCCCGTACCTTCCACTCCCCGGTGTGCACGGACATCAGGGCCGGTGTCTGCGACTGCTTGTATGTGATCCGCCCGTCCGGCAGGCAGATCCGCACCGAGGCCGTGGTGTGCGTCGAACCGTCGGGGGTGCGGGTGTCCATCTCCAGGTGCTGGACGTCGGGCGTGTCCTCCTTCAGCAGCACCCGTGCGACATGCGGCAACCGCTCCTGCCACAGCCCCGCGTCGCGCAGGAAGTCCCGCACCTCCTGGGCTGGGGCGTCGATCCGCACCGAGTCCTCGAAGGTGTACGGCGCTTCGTCGGTGCCGGTGCGCAGGGCGGCGGACTCCAGCGCGGCCAGCTCGGCCCGGCTGTTGCGCTCGATGGCCTCCAGGATCCAGCCGACGTTGCGCTCCAGGTCGCCGACGGCCCGGAAGTCGTGCAGCAGCCGGACCCGGCTGCCGCCGTCGGGCAGCGCCTCGATGATCCACTCCCCGCCCATCGCGGCGACGGGATCCTGGGAGACCTCCTGGCGGAACCGGATCCGCAGCCCCGCCCGGTCCAGGGTGCGCCGCGAGGTCCAGGACTTGACCTCGCCGTTGGCGGTGGCCCAGATGCGCAGCCGCTCCTCGTCGCCGGACCGCTCCAGGCACTCCACGTGCAGACTCGGCGGAAAGACGTGCGGCCAGTCCTCCGCCCGCTCCACCAGGCCGAAGACGGCCTCGGGCGCGGCGGCCACCGTGATCGTGTGCTCGGTCGTGTGCACCTCGTACGCCATGCTGATCCCCTCTGTCTGCCCGCGGCCGCGCACGCCCGGGTCCGCTGTCAGTAGTTGCCGAGCCCGCCGCAGACGTTCATCGCCTGGGCGGTGATCGACGCGGCCGTGGCGGAGAGCAGATAGCCGACGAGCCCGGCGACCTCGTCCGGCGTGGAGTAGCGGCCGAGGGGAATCTTCGCCTCGAACCGCTTCAGCACCTCGTCCTCGGTGATGTCCCAGGCGTCGGCGTACCCCTGGCGCACCCGCTCGGCCATCGGTGTCTCGACATAGCCCGGGCAGACGGCGTTGACGGTGATGCCCGTCTTCGCCAGCTCCAGGCCCAGGGCCTTGGTGAAGCCGACCACGCCGTGTTTCGACGCCGAGTACGGCGCTCCCAGTGCCACGCCCTGCTTGCCGCCCGTCGAGGCGATGTTGACGATCCGTCCGGCGCCGCGCTCCAGCATGCCGCCGGTCGTCAGCACCTCACGGGTCATCCGGAAGACGCTGTTGAGGTTGGTCTCGATCACGTCGAGCCACAGCTCGTCGGGGATCTGCGCGGTGTGGCCGCCGCCGCTGCGGCCGGCGTTGTTCACCAGCGCGTCGACGGGGCCGAACCGGTCCCTGGCCTCCTGGACGAAGGCACGCACCCGCTCGCTGTCGCGCACGTCGCAGGCGGCGCCGTCGACGTCGAGACCCGCCTCGCGCAACTCCTTGACGGTGTGGGCGACACGGTCGCCGTCGCGGGCGCAGAGGAAGACCCGCGCACCGCCTTCGGCCAGGCTGCGGGCCACGGCGAGACCGATTCCGCTGGTCGCACCGGTGACGACGGCGACGCGTTCTGCTGCTGGCGACATGAAGGCTCCTCAGCGGTCCCTGCGGTGGGCTGTCGGACGACTGCGAGGGTGTCAGCGGCCGCTCGAAATGCGCTCGACCCCGGGCCCGGTCCGGGCTCCAGCGGCCTTCCACTCGCCTGCGAGACCGGACACGCAGCGTGGAACGACACGAACGACCGCACGATGTCAAGCGAGGCCGGGTTACCCGAACGAGCCAGACAGAGACCCGGCGACACCGGATAAATTCGGGCAAATCCCGGCAATCAGGAGGCCATTGATGACGCATCAGGAGCCGGATGCCAACGAGCCCGGCGCCGTGACCTTCGTGAACACCTTCACCGTGCACGCCGAACCCGAGGTGTTCGAGAGGGAGTTCACGCGGACGTCCGAGTTCATGGCACGTCAGCCGGGCTTCGTCCGACACACGCTCTGCCGGCACACCGAGCGGCCCGGCCAGTACGTCAATGTCGCCGAGTGGCAGGACGTCGCCTCGTTCCGCGCGGCCGTCTCGCACCCCGACTTCAAGCCGCACGCCGGTGCGCTGCGTGCCCTGAGCGAGAGCCGGCCGGAACTGTACCGGGCCCGGCTGCGCCGCGACGGCGACTCGGCGCCTGAGGTCCTTGGGCCCGACGGGACGGCCGACGCCAAGGAGGACATATGACGGCCCGCCGGGTGGTCGTCACCGGACTGGGAGTGGTCGCGCCGGGGGGTATCGGCACCAAGGCTTTCTGGGAACGCATCGTCTCCGGGGTCTCCGCGACCAGGACCATCACGGCCTTCGACCCGTCGCCCTTCCGCTCCCGGATGGCCGCCGAATGCGACTTCGACGGGGCCCGCTCGGGACTGTCGGCCCGCGACACCGCGCGGCTGGACCGCGCCACCCAGTTCGCCCTGGTCGCCACCCGCGAGGCACTGGCCGACAGCGGCGTGGAGATCGACGACGGCAACGCGCACCGGACCGGCGTCAGCCTCGGCTCCGCCGTGGGCTGCACCCAGAAACTGGAGGAGGAGTACGTCGCGCGCAGCGGCGGCGGGCAGCAGTGGCTCGTCGACCACGCGGGGGGCACCCCGTACCTGTACGACTACTTCGTGCCCAGCTCGATGGCTGCGGAAGTGGCCTGGGAGGCCGGCGCTGAGGGGCCCGCCGCGCTCATCTCGGCGGGCTGCACCTCCGGCCTCGATTCCCTGGGCCACGCCGTTGAACTCATCAGGGAGGGCAGCGCCGACATCATGATCGCGGGGGGCAGCGACGCTCCCATCGCGCCGATCACCGTGGCCTGCTTCGACGCGATCAAGGCGACCTCGCCGCGCAACGACACCCCGGGCCATGCCTCGCGGCCCTTCGACCGGACCCGCAGCGGCTTCGTCCTCGGCGAGGGCGCCGCCGTGCTCGTCCTGGAGGAACGGGAGTCCGCCCTGCGGCGCGGGGCGGACGTCTACGCCGAGATCGCCGGCTTCGCCGCGCGCGCCAACGCCCACCACATGACCGGACTGCGCCCCGACGGACTGGAGATGGCCGCCGCCATCACCGGCGCGCTCGATGACGCCCGGATCGACCGCGAGTCCGTCGGCTACGTCAACGCGCACGGCACGGCCACCCGGCAGAACGACATCCACGAGACGGCCGCGATCAAGCACAGCCTGGGCGAGCACGCCCACCGGGTCCCGGTCAGCTCCATCAAGGCGGTCATCGGCCACTCGCTCGGCGCCGTCGGCTCCATCGAGGCCGCCGCCTCCGCCCTGGTGATCCGGCACGGTGTGCTGCCCCCCACCGCGGGACTGTACGAGCCGGACCCCCAACTCGACCTCGACTACGTGCCGTTGACTGCGCGCGACCAGCGCACCGACACCGTGCTGACGGTGGGCAGCGGCTTCGGCGGCTTCCAGAGCGCGATGGTGCTCACCGCCACGGAAGGGAGGCGCCCATGACCGCCACGGCCGTGGTCACCGGAGTCGGCGTGCTCGCGCCCAACGGGATCGGCGCGCGGGAGTACTGGTCGGCGACCCTGCGCGGCGAGAGCGGCATCGGCCGCATCACCCACTTCGACCCCGCACGCTATCCCTCCCGGCTGGCCGGCGAGGTCACCGGGTTCTTGGCGCGTGACCACATCCCCAGCCGTCTCGTCCCGCAGACCGACCGCACCACACAGTTCGCGCTGGCGGGCTCCGACTGGGCGCTCGCGGACTCCGGGCTGACCGCCGACAGCCTGCCCGCGGACGAGCGCGGGGTGGTCACCGCCAGCGCCTCCGGCGGGTTCGAGTTCGGCCAGCGCGAACTGGGCCACCTGTGGGGCAAGGACCCGAAGCACGTCAGCGCGTACATGTCCTTCGCCTGGTTCTACGCGGTCAACTCGGGCCAGATCTCCATCCGGCACGATCTGCGCGGCCCCACCGGAGTGATCGTCACCGACCAGGCGGGCGGCCTCGACGCGGTCGCCCAGGCCCGGCGCCGGATCCGCGGGGGCACCCCGCTCATGCTGACGGGCGGCATGGACGCCTCGCTGTGTCCGTACGGACTCGCCGCACAGATCTCCGCCGGGATCCTCAGCGGGAGCGAGGACCCGACCCGCGGCTATCTGCCCTTCGACGCCGCGGCCGACGGCCATGTGCCCGGCGAGGGCGGAGCGATCCTGACCCTGGAGGACGCGCGGCGGGCCCGGGAGCGCGGGGCCCGCAGCTACGGCGAGATCAGCGGATACGCCGCCACCTTCGACCCCCGCCCCGGCTCGGGCCGCCCCGCCAACCTGGAGCGGGCCGTCCGCGGCGCGCTGGCCGACGCCGGTCTGCGTCCCGACGACATCGCCTTCGTCCTCGCGGACGGGGCCGGCGAACCGGAGTCCGACCGTATCGAGGCACAGGCCCTGACCGCGGTCTTCGGGCCCGAGGGCGTGCCGGTCGCGGTCCCCAAGACCATGACGGGACGCCTCTACTCGGGTGCCGCACCGCTCGACCTCGTCACGGCCCTGTTCGCCCTGCGGGACGGCGTCGTCCCGCCGACCGTCCACGTCGACCGACCGGCGACGGACTACGCCATCGACCTCGTGACCGGCGCCCCCCGGCCCGTCGGCGGAGACGCCGCGCTCGTACTGGCCCGGGGACGCGGGGGGTTCAACAGCGCGATGGTCGTACGCCGCCCGTCGGCGGCCTGAGGCCCGCCCCGGGCCGTCACGGTCGCCATCCGTCCGATCCACCACCCGTCAGCCCGTCCGGCCGCACCGCACGCGGCCGGCCCCACCGCGGCCCACGGGGTCGCACCTTGGAGATGCCATGTCCGCTTTCACCCTGGAAGACCTGTTCCGGATCATGCGTGAGTGCGCAGGCGAGGAAGAGGCCGTCGACCTGTCGAGCGCCGCCGCGCGGCAGGAGTTCTCCGCGCTCGGCTACGACTCGCTGGCCCTCATGGAGGCGATCAGCAGGGTGGAGCGCGGCTTCGGGGTCGAGCTGCCCGAGGACACGCTCGGTGAGGCGCTGACCCCGGCGGCGTTCGTCGACACCGTCAACGCCGCACTCGCCGAGCGCACGCCCGCGGTGGAGGCCGCGGGATGACCGAGGCGGGCCTGGGCGCGCGGGGCGCTCCCGTCGTGGCGGCCCAGCAGCCGGACCTCCGGATCGCCGGGTGCGCGGCCTGGCTGCCGCCCCGTACCCCCGTCGCGGACGCCGTCGCGGCCGGACGGTGCGACGAGGCCCTGGCCACGACCACCGGCATGGTGTCGGTGGCCGTGGCGCAGGACGAGCCGGCACCGGAGATGGCGGCCCGCGCCGCCCGCACCGCCCTCGGGCGCTCCGGCTCCGACGAGGTGTCGCTGATCCTGCACGCCAGCTTCTTCTACCAGGGGCACGACCTGTGGGCGCCCGCCTCGTACGTCCAGCGCACCGCCGTCGGCAACCAGTGCCCCGCGATCGAGGTCGGTCAGGTCTCCAACGGCGGCATGGCCGCGCTCGGGCTCGCCCTCGACCATCTGCGGGCCGGCCCGGCGGCCGGTGAGGCGGACCGGCGCGTGCTGGTGACGACGGGTGACGCCTTCCGCCCGCCCGGGTTCGACCGCTGGCGCAGCGACTCGGGCACCTTCTACGGGGACGGAGGCACCGCCCTCGTCCTGTCCGCGCGGGAGGGCTTCGCCCGGATCCGGGGCCTGGCCACCGTGTCCGTACCGCAGCTGGAGGGGATGCACCGGGGTGACGATCCCTTCGGCAGCGCCCCGTTCAGCCACCGGCCGGTCGTCGACCTGGACGCCTGCAAGAAGGACTTCCTGGCCGCCCACCGGGTGACCGAGGTGATCGCGGCGAGCGGGGCCGCGCAGGACGCCGCCGTCGAGCGGGCCCTTGCCGCGGCCGGGGTCATGCTCGCCGACGTCGACCGCTTCGTCCTTCCCCACCTGGGCCGCAAGCGGCTGCGGGCGGGGTACCTCGCGCGCTTCGGGATCGCGGAGGAGCGCACCACCTGGGAGTGGAGCCGAGGGATCGGGCACCTCGGCGCCGGTGACCAGATCGCCGGGTTCGACCATCTGGCCGGCTCGGGGAGCCTGGGCGCCGGGGACCTGGTCGTGCTGATGGGCGTGGGCGCGGGGTTCACCTACTCCTGCGCGGTCGTCGAAATGCTGGAACGGCCCGCCTGGGCGGGTACGGCGCAGGCGGGAGGCGTTGTATGAGCGCTGTCGCAGGGCCGCTGCCTGTCGCTCTGTTGCTGCCGGGTCAGGGTTCTCAGCATCCGCGGATGGCGGCGGGGCTCTACGGGCGCGAGCCGGTGTTCACCGCGGCGATGGACGAGTTCTTCGACGCGGCGGGCCCCGAGGGCGGTCCGCTCCGCGAGGACTGGCTGGCCGACCGGCCCGCCACGGACATGGACCACGTCACCCGCTCGCAGCCGCTGCTCTTCGCCGTGGACCACGCGCTGGGCAGGCTGCTGCTGAGCCGGCGTGTGCGCCCGGCGGCCCTGCTGGGGCACAGCATCGGGGAGTTGGCCTCGGCGACCCTGGCCGGGGTGTTCGGCCCGCGGGACGCGGCCGGCCTGGTCCTCGACCGGGTGCGACGGCTGGCCGAGGCCCCGCCCGGCGGCATGCTCGCGGTCGCCGCGTCCACGGCGGAGGTGACGCCGTATCTGAGCGGGGACGTCGTGATCGGCGCGGTCAACGCCCCGCGCCAGACCGTGCTGGCCGGCCCCGACGGCCCGCTGGACAAGGTCGACCGCACGCTGCGCGAGGCCGGCTTCACCTGCCGTCGGGTGCCGTCGCTCAGTGCCTTCCACAGCCCGGTGCTCGAACCCGCCTGCCGGGGCGCGGCCGAACGCTTCGCCGCGGTGGACCGGAACGCCCCGTCGGTGCCGGTCCACTCCGCCTACACCGCCGCTCCGTTGACCGGGTCCGACATCGACGACCCTTCCTTCTGGGCGCGTCAGCCGGTGGCTCCGGTGCTCTTCTGGCCCGCGCTGGAAGGACTGCTGGCGACCGGCGACCATCTGCTGGTGGAGGTGGGGCCGGGGCAGGGCCTGTCCCAGCTGGCCCGCCGGCACCCGGCCGTCCGGCGCGGGACCAGTGCGGTGGTGTCGCTGCTCCCGGCCAGGCCGGGCCCACCGGAGGCGGACCGGGCCGCACTGGAGGCCGCGATGGCCCGCATGGCGGCGGCGGGCCACCCGACCGCCCGCACGACCGGCTGACCGCACACGACCGACGCCCCGCCCCCGTGGACACAGCGGGGCGGGGCGTCGGTCGGTCGCGGCTGGGCGGCACGGGCACAACGAGCCGCGCCAGGGCTGCCGGGCCCGTACGGACCCGGTCGCGCCGTCAGGTGCGTACGGTCGCGGTGACGTAGCGCACGGGCGTGTCGATCGCGAGCGGCCCGTTTCCGTCCCGCATCGCGTCGAGCGAGGTGATCAGCCGGTCCCGAAGCTGCCGGCGCTTGTCGTCCGAGAGATGGTTCCACAGCAGGCGCATGCCCTGCGTGTGGGACCAGTCCACCCACGCCAGGCCCGACTCGGCCACCAGACGGACGTTCTCGTCGACGACCGACACCTCCTGGAAGCCGGCCTTCTCCAGGGTGCGGGTGAGGTCGGCCGGGTCGGCGAGCCAGCTGTTGAAGCGCTGCTGAAGCCGCTCGGGCCGCCACTGCGGCGGCAGGTCGAGCAGGAGTTCACGCGGGATCAGCTCGGTGAACACCGGGGGCAGGAAGGGGAAGGTGTCGTCGCTGAACACCGGGCTGGTGAAGGCGAGCCGCCCGCCGGGCGAGAGCAGCGGCGCGTAACGCGCGAGGGCCGCGGGCGCGTCGGGCAGGAAGATGACGCTGTAGCTGCCCAGGACCACGTCGAAGGAGCGCGGTGCGAAGTCCGGGTGCTCCCCGTCCATCACCCGCAGTTCCACCGTGGTGGCGCCGCGCAGCGACGCCTCCTTCGCGGCTTCCTCGATCATCGCCTCGGCGACGTCGATGCCCACCACACGGCCGTCCGGCCCCACGCGTTCGGCCGCCGGGAAGACACAGGCACCCCGGCCGCAGCCGACGTCGAGGACCCGCTCGCCTCGCCCGGGGGCCGCGCGTTCCACCAGACGCCGGCCCATCGGAGTGAAGAACTCCACGCCGAGCCGGTCGTAGGACGCCGCAGCGGTGTTGAAGGCGGCCGCCACTTCGGATTTGTATGTGGACGTGTCCACTGACCCTCCCGCTCTCTCGGTGGACCCACCACCTTTCCGGCCCTGTCTCGGGCATGGATGGAGGGGCCTTGGAGCGCCACTGGAATGCGGCTGGACAAAACGCAAAGAAGTCCGTGGGGGGCCTGTCGGCCCTTGCTCCCGATGGTGTCGTCTCCTAAGAATTGATCCCGTCACGTACCGCACCGATTCGGGAGGGAAAACGTGAGCGACCAGATAGCGACCGCTCGGCGCCTGGTGGAGGCGTACAACACCGGGAAAACCGACGATGTGGCCGAGTACATCCATCCGGAATACATGAATCCGGGAACTCTGGAATTCACCTCGCTGCGCGGTCCTGAGCTTTTCGCGATCAATGTCGCATGGGTCAAGAAGACCTTCTCCGAGGAGGCCCGCCTGGAAGAGGTGGGCATGGAGGAGAACGGCGACTGGGTGCGCGCCCGGCTGGTGCTCTACGGGCGGCACGTCGGTGAGATGGTCGGCATGGCGCCCACCGGGCGGCTGTTCTCCGGTGAGCAGATCCACCTCCTCCACTTCGTCGACGGAAAGATCCACCACCACCGCGACTGGCCCGACTACCAGGGCACCTACCGCCAGCTCGGTGAGCCGTGGCCGGAGAAGGAGCACCGCCGCCCGTGACAGCGGATTCCTGGACGCCGGGAGAGCAGGGGGAAGCGCGATGGAATTCGGTGTGCTGGGGCCGCTGTACGTGCGGGTGAACGGGGAGACGACCGCTCCGAGCGCCCCGAAACTGCGCAACGTACTGGCGATGCTGCTCGTCCACACGGGGCAGGTGGTGCCCGTGCCGTCACTGGTGCGGGACCTGTGGGACGACGATCCACCCGTCAGCGGACTGACCACCCTTCAGACGTACATCCTGAATCTGCGCAAGATGTTCGCCGCGATCACTGGGCTGACCACGGACGAGGTGGCCCGCGAGGTCCTGGTGACCCGGGCGGGCGGCTATCTGCTGGCCGCCGAGGCGGGAGCGCTCGACCTCCACCGCTACCGCAGCCTGGCGGCCGCCGGCCGTGAGGCCCTGGTACGCGGCGACGACGCGGCCGGGGTGCGGGACCTGAACGAGGCGCTGCTGCTGTGGCGGGGCCCCGCGCTGGTGGACGTGCCGGCGGGGCGGGTGCTGGAGAGCAGGCGCCGGCAGCTGGAGGAGTCCCGGCTCGCCGCCTTCGAGTACCTGATCGACGTGGAGCTGCGGCTCGGTATGTACCGCGAGGTGCTGGCCGAACTGGCGGCCCTCACGGTGGAGAACCCGCTGCACGAGGGCCTGCACGGCCAGTACATGTGGGCCCTCCATCTCAGCGGGCGCAGGGCCCAGGCGCTTCAGGTCTTCCACCGGCTGCGCGGGGCGCTGGTCGCGGGGCTCGGTCTGGAGCCGGGGCCACAGGTACAACGGCTGCACCAGGCGGTCCTGAACGCGGACACCGACTTCGAGCCCCGTTTCGCCGTCGGCCGGGCCCCGGTCGCCGTGCCGGCCACCGCGTTCGGCGGGGGGCGTCCCTACTGACTCCTGGTGCAGGAGCCGACCCCTGGTGACGGGGCGGTATTCACATGTGATTGCGTCGCCGGGCGCGGCGTCGCTAGGGTGGCTAGACAAATTTGACTAGCTCGGAGGGGTCATGCCGGAACAACAGGACGGGTCGGAACAGCGGGACCAGCCGGAACAGCGGGACGAGACGCCCATCGACAGTCCGACGGGCTGGGTCGCGGCGCACATCCGCCGCTACGACAGCAGCGGCGGCAAGGAGGGGCAGAAGTGGTACGGCCTCGACACGTTACTCCTCACCACCCGCGGCCGGAAATCGGGAAAGCTGCGCCGCACCGCGGTGATATTCGGCCGCGACGGTGAGAACGTCATCGTGGTCGGCTCGAACGGCGGAAAGCCCGAGCATCCGCTCTGGTATCTCAATCTGGTCGCCTCGCCCGAGGCCCATGTCCAGATCGGCGAGGAGCACCTGGATGTGCGCGCCCGCACCGCGAACGCCGAGGAGAAGCCGGATCTCTGGAAGCTCATGACGGGGATCTTCCCGCAGTACAAGAGTTACCAGAAGAAGACCACCAGGGAAATCCCCGTGGTGATCCTGGAGCCGGTGAAGAAGTAACCGCCGCTGGCCGAATGTTCAGAGTAATTGCATGGCGGAGAAACGTCATGGCAGGGAAACGGAAGGGTGTTTGTGTTGAACGAATTCACGCGCCGCGGATTCCTCGGCACCGCGGCAGCGGTCGGCGGGGCCACCGTGGTGGGCACGGCCGGACCGGGCGTCGCGACCGCCGAGGCGGCCGTCCCGGAAGCGGCGGAAGGCGGCGCGTGCGGCGCCCCGACCGGACTCGTCCAGGTGGACCGGACGGACCGGCGCTACCGGGACCTGGTCAGCCGGGGCTTCAACGGACGGTTTCGCGGCAACCCCGACGCCGTGTACGTCGTGCACACCGTGGACCAGGTCGTCGACGCGGTCAACCGGGCCCTGGCCGCGGGCCGGCGGATCGCCGTGCGCAGCGGCGGCCACTGCTTCGAGGGCTTCGTGGACGACCCCGCCGTCCAGGCCGTCATCGACATGTCCGAGATGAGAAAGATCTGCTACGACCCCGCCAAGCGGGCGTTCGCCGTGGAGCCCGGCGCCACCCTCGGGGAGACGTACCGCAGCCTGTATCTCAACTGGGGCGTCACCATCCCGGCCGGCGTCTGCCCCCAGGTGGGCGTCGGCGGCCATGTCCTCGGCGGTGGCTACGGCCCGCTCTCCCGCCGCGACGGAGTGGTGGCCGACCACCTCTACGCGGTGGAGGTCGTCGTCGTGGACGCCTCGGGCCGGGCCCGCAAGGTCGTGGCTACGAGTGCCGCGGGCGACCCCAACCGTGAGCTGTGGTGGGCCCACACCGGGGGAGGGGGCGGCAACTTCGGGATCGTCACCCGGTACTGGTTCCGCACCCCCGGGGCCACCGGCAACGATCCGTCGGCCCTGCTGCCCAAGGCCCCCGAGTCCACGCTGCGCCATCTCGTGACCTGGGACTGGTCCGCCCTCACCGAGAAGGCGTTCACCAGGATCATCGACAACCACGGGGCCTGGCACCAGCGCAACAGCGTCGCCGGCACCCCGTACGCCAGTCTGCACAGCGTCTTCTACCTCAACAGCCGGGCCGCGGGACAAATCCTGCTGGACGTTCAGATCGACGGCGGCCTCGACGGCGCCGAGGGCCTGCTGAACGACTTCGTGGCCGCGATCAACGAGGGCACGGGTGTCGAGCCCGCCGTCCAGCGGAGCACGGAGCCGTGGCTGCGTGCCACGCTGGCCGACAAGTTCGACACCGGTGGCTTCGACCGGACCAAGTCCAAGGGCGCCTATCTGCGCAAGCCGTGGACCGCCGCCCAGGCCGCCACCCTCTACCGCTATCTGAGCGCCGACTCCCAGGTGTGGGGCGAGGTCTCGCTCTACTCCTACGGCGCGAAGGTCAACTCCGTGCCGGAGACGGCCACCGCCACCGCACAGCGCGACTCCATCATCAAGGTGTGGATGTCCGCGACCTGGATGGACCCCGCGCAGGACGACGCCAACCTCGCCTGGATCCGGGAGATCTACCGCGACGTCTTCGCCACCACCGGCGGTGTCCCGGTGCCCGACGACCGCACCGAGGGCACCTTCATCAACTACCCCGACATCGATCTGACCGACCCGCGGTGGAACACCTCCGGAGTGCCCTGGTACACCCTCTACTACAAGGGGAACTACCCGCGCCTGCAGAAGGTCAAGGCCCGCTGGGACCCCAGGAACGTCTTCCGGCACGCCCTGTCCGTACGACTGCCCGACTGACAGTGAGGATTGGCCGTGGCATCGCCAGGGAGGTCTGACTCGGCGACGCGAGGAGGGCGGGCGCGCTCAGTGCGGCCCGCCCTCGGGCCGGTCCGCGAGGAACAGGCCGCGGCCCGACTGGATCCCCTCGACATAGGTGACCCGCAGGCCGGCACGGGTGAAGGCGTCCTCGTACTCGGCCCGTGTGAAGAGGGTCAGGGCGTGCTTCTCCGCGAAGTGCCGTACTCCGCTGCCGGGTTCGGCCACCACGTAGTGCACGATCATGTGCGAGGTGTGCCCCTCGCGCTCCGTGTACGAGACGCGGGTCATCGTCCGCCGTCCCACGGTCACCGTGTCCCCGCTCACATGGCGCTCGAAGGATGTCTCCAGGAACCACCACGGGTCGACCGCCACGACCCCGCCCGGCGCGAGGTGCTCCGAGAACGACCTTAGTGTCGCGGTGAGTTCGGCGGTGTCCCGCAGATAGGCGATCGAGCCGAACATACAGGTGATCACGTCGTAGGAGCGCCCCAGGGAGAGATCGCGCATGTCGCCGCCGTGCAGGACGGCGGCGGGCACCGCGGTGCGGGCCATCGTCAGCATGGCGTCGGACAGCTCCAGCCCTTCGACCTTGTCGAAGAGTTCGGCGAAGTGCCGCAGATGGGCGCCGGTGCCGCAGGCGACGTCCAGCAATGAGGCCGCCCGCGGATTGCGGGCCCGGACGAGCCCCGCGACGGTGGCGGCCTCCGCCCGGTAGTCCTTGCCGCGCGACTCGTGCAGCAACTCGTAGATCTCGGCCATCCCGGGTCCGTACATGGCGAATTCCCCTCCCTCAGCCGGCACTGTCGGAACGGTCGGCGCGGAAACGGTGGGCGTGCTCCGCGGCCCAGCTCGCGAACGTGCGCGCCTCCCGGCCCGTGACCTTCCGCACCGCGTCGGTCACCGGGCCGGGGCTGACCACGGACTCGGCGAGGTAGTCGAGCAGCATCTCGACGACCGGGGGCGGCATGACCTGGCTCATCGCCTCGCGCCCGGCCGCACGGCTCAGCTCCTCGAAGCGGATCTCCCGGCCGATCGCCTCCGCCAGGGTGCGGACCTGCTCGATCTGCGTCAGTGCCTGCGGCCCCGTCACCAGGTACTGCGCGCCCGCGTGACCGTCCTCCAGCAGCGCGGCCACCGCCACGGCCGCGATGTCGGCCTCGTGGACGATCGCCCGGGCGGCCCTGCCGTACGGTGCGCGCACCACGCTCTCGGTACGGATGGATTCCCCCCACTTCCACAGGACGTTGCCGGCGAACTCGTCGGGGCGTACGAAGGTCCAGTCCGCCCCGCTGTCCTCGACGGCCCGCTCGACCGTCCGGTGGTGCTGGTGGCTGGGATTGCTCTCGTCCTCAAGCACCGAGCTGGACGACAGGACGACGATGTGCCGGACCCCCGCCTTCCGGGCCAGCGCAGCGACCTCGTGGGCGGTCCCGGGCACCGGGAAGAGATACATCCGGTCGATCCCGTCCAGCGCGGCCGGCAGGGTGCGCGGCTGCTCCAGGTCGCCCTGGACGACCTCGACACCGGCCGGCAGCGCGGCGGTCCCGGGGTTCCGGGTGAGCGCCCGCACATGATGCCCCCGGGCCAGCACGCCCTTTGTGACATGGCGGCCGACCTTGCCCGTGGCACCGGTCAACAGGATGTCCAAAGCCCCTCCTCGGCGAACGAAGCGGTGCTCCCCGGCACTCGGCCGAAGAGGCGATTCCAGGACGCCAAGGCTGTCGCGCCGGGCTAGAGGACCCCGTGAGCCCCGATGGATCCGGGGGCCCCGCCCCGCTCCAGGAGGACTGGAGCGATCCTGCAGCCGTTCTCATGCGGGTCGGGGGCAGTCTGGCGGGACATCGTCCGCCGCTAGACCTGAGGAATCGCCATGTCATTGGCCGAGCGCAAGGCGCTGTGTCTGGAGATGGTCGCCGCCTGGAACCGCTGGGACCTGAGCGGGATCATCAAGCACTGGTCGCCGGACATCGTGCACTACTCCGAGGACACCGAGGTGAGTTCCGCCGACATGATCAAACTCATGGAGGCCGGGCTGAAGGCGTTCCCCGATCTCCAGCTCGAAGTGAAGAGCATCATGGCCGAGGAGGACCGGGTCACCCTGCGCATCACGGTGACCGCCACCCATCAGAACGAGTTCATGGGCGTGAAACCGACCGGAAAACCCGTCAGCTGGCACCTGGTCGAGGAACTGCGCTTCGCCGACGCCAAGGTCGTCGAGCACTGGGACGTCATCAACATGCGCCCCCTGCTCGTCCAGTTGGGCAAGCTGCCGGACGTGCCGAAGGTGGAGCTGGAAGCAAGCTCCTGACCTGCCCGGACGGCCGGCGGCCGGGGTAGCGGTCCGCCGGCGGAGCCCGGGGGTGCGGCGGTGCCCCGCACCCCCGGGCCGGGGTGTCCGTGTGCCGGATCGGCCCGCGTCCGGCACCCCCGCCGCGCCCCGCGCCGCTCACTATGCTGATGCGCGGGCGGGCGGCGGGCAGCCGGATCTCCGCACCGGAGAGAACGAGGTGACGATGACGGCGACGAGGCTCTTGGTCCTCGGGGTGGTACGCGGCTTCGGCAGGGCGCATGGCTACCGGGTCCGGGCCGAGCTGCTGTCCTGGGGGATCGACGACTGGGCCAACGTCAAACCCGGTTCGATCTACCACGCCCTGCGGCAGCTGGCGAAGAGCGGCCTGCTGGAGGCCACCGAGATCGAGGACTGGCCGGGACGGGTGGACTACAGCGTGACCCCCGAGGGGGAGGAAGAGTTCTTCCGGCTGCTGGTCGAGGCCCTGGAACGGCCCGAGCACCGTGACGACATGCTCAGCGCCGGCCTCGCCCTGATGCCCGCGCTCACCCGAGACCGCGCCGTCGCCGCGCTCTCCGCCCGGCTGGCCGTCCTGGAGAGGCAGGGCGCGGTGCTGCGCAAGGACCCCGAGGCGGCCGAGGCCGGGAAGCCGCCACCGCATCTGGCCGAGCTGTGGACGATGCGGACGCGGTACGTCGACCTGGGCGTGGAGTGGACCCGTGAGCTGCTGGAACGGGTGAAGTCCGGGGAGTACGAGATGGCGGGGGAGCGCGGGGACGCCTTCGGGATGCCGGGAGCCTGGCGGTCTCCCGTCGAGCCGTAGCCGAACGGACGGGCCTTCGCGAACCTGACTAATCAAACTTGCATAGTGGGTCGTCCGTGCCCTAGTTTGAAGCAGTGGTCAAGTTTGAATACTGACCCGGAGTGCCGTTCTTTCCCTCCCGCTCGTCCTCGGGGCTCTCCCGGTACGCCGGTCATGGCGCACCGCCCCTCACGGCGCATCAGGACCAAGGAGTCACAGATTGAGTTCGCCATCCACTCTTGCCATCGAGACGTCGGGCCTCGTCAAAGTCTTCGGTGAGAAGCGTGCCGTCGACGGCGTCGACCTGGTCATCCCCCAGGGCGTCGTGTACGGCGTGCTGGGGCCCAACGGAGCGGGCAAGACGACGACGATCCGGATGCTGTCCACCCTGCTGACCCCCGACGGCGGAACCGCCCGGGTCCTCGGGCACGACGTGGTCAGGGAAGCCGAGGCGGTCCGCAGCCGGGTGAGTCTCACCGGCCAGTTCGCCTCGATCGACGAAGACCTCACCGCCACCGAGAACCTGACCCTGCTCGCCAGGCTGCTGGGCTTTTCCCGCGCCCAGGCGGCGGACCGGGCCGAGGAACTGCTCGCGGCGTTCGACCTCACGGAGGCCGCCGGACGGCAGTCCAAGACCTTCTCCGGTGGTATGCGCCGCCGGCTCGACATCGCCGCCAGCCTCGTCATCACCCCCGACCTGCTCTTCCTGGACGAGCCGACCACCGGACTCGACCCGCGCAGCCGCAACCAGGTGTGGGACAGCGTGCGGGCCATGGTGGCCCTGGGCACCACGATCCTGCTCACCACGCAGTATCTGGACGAGGCCGACCAACTGGCCGACCGGATCGCCGTCATCGACCACGGCCGGGTCATCGCCGAGGGCACCACGGGCGAGCTGAAGTCGTCGGTCGGCACCGGAGCCCTGCACGTACGGCTCGTCAACGCCGAACAGCGCCCCGACGCCGCCCAGTTGCTCACCCGGGCCCTTGCCGCACCGGTCTTCCAGGAGTCCGACCCGTTCTCCCTGTCCGTGCGGACCGACGACCAGGAGAGGGTGGCCCGAGCCCTGGCCGAGCTGGCCCGCTCGGAGATCGCCGTCTCGGACTTCGCCTTCGGCCGGCCCAGCCTCGACGAGGTCTTCCTCGCCCTGACCGGCCACCCCGCGGAAGCCGACACCACCGACCAGGAGGACGCGGCATGACCCTCACATCCGAGACGACGGCCACCGCGGGCGTGCCCGCCGACGCCCTGCGCAAGGCCCTCACCAGTCAGATCCGGCCCTCCCGCCCCAACCCGCTGACCGCCGTGCGGGTCTCGGCCTGGCGGACGATGCGCAAGATGAAGCACTACGGCGTGGCCGTGCTGTTCGACGTCACGCTGATGCCCATCGTCTTCCTGCTGACCTTCACCTATCTCTTCGGCGGCGCGTTCGCCGGGTCGACCAAGGAATACCTCCAGTACTTCCTGCCGGGCGTCCTCGTGCAGACCGTCGTGATGCCGACGGTCTACACCGGTACCGCGCTCAACATGGACATCACCCGGGGCATCTACGACCGCTTCCGCACCCTGCCGTTCTGGCAGCCGGCCACCATCGTGGGCAGCCTGCTCGGCGACATCGTCCGCTATGTGCTGGCGCTGTGCACCACGATGGCCGTCGGCCTGGCACTCGGCTTCCGTCCCGACGGCGGCGTGGGCGGCGTGCTGGCCGCGATGCTCCTGCTGCTGGTCTTCGCGGTGAGCGTCAGCTGGATCTTCGCCGCCCTGGGCGTGGTGGCCAAGGCGCCCGAGACGGTGTCCGGCACCAGCATGCTCGTCATGTTCCCCCTGGTCTTCACGAGCAACATCTTCGTGGAGCCCGAGACGATGCCCGGCTGGATGGAGGCGATCGTCAAGGTCAACCCGGTCAGCAACGCGGCCACCGCCGTACGCGGTCTGATCCACGGCGAAGCGAACGGCTCCGACATCGGCTGGGTCCTGCTGGCCTGCGCAGTGATCACGGTCATCTTCGCCCCGCTGACGATGTACCTCTACCGAGCCAAGAGCCGCACCTGATCCACCCCCCGAACGGAGCCACGGCAGCCGGAGCTTCGGTTGTCTCCCCCGTCGGCCGGCCCCGAGCTGCCGTGGCTCCTCCCAGCACAACCGCGAGAGCCACGTGGGAAGTCCGGGCGCTGTCGTCACGCACGCCGAGTCGTCCGGCCACGGTGGTCGTCGGGGTCAGGGCTGGCGGGGCAGGGTCGCGCAGTTGGGGGTGGCGGGGGTGCCGGAGAGGCGCTGGGTGAGCCAGGTGATGGCCGCGGTCTGGTCGGTCAGCAGGGGGACGAGGTGGTTGGTGAGGAGTTTGTCGCCCAGGTTGGGCAGGACGATCGCCTTGTAGGTGACGTCGGCTCCCTTGGCGCACCAGTCGAGGGCGAGCCGGCGGGCCTGGGCGTGCGGAACGATGTCGTCCTGGACGCCGGTCGCCAGGCGTACGGGGCCGGCCGGCGTCAGGGTGCCGATGCGCTGCGCGTCGAGGGTGGCGCGCAGCAGGGGCTCACTGTCGACCACCTCGCTCAGCGACTGCCCGTCGCGGGTCCAGGCCGTGCTCTTCGTGAAGGCGTAGCCGAGGATGGCGTCCCCGACGCACATGGTCGACAGGTCGTGCAGCGTGTTCTTTCCCGCGGTGTTGAGGTGCCGGTCGGCTACGGCCCGGAGCGCGGGGTCGCTCTGCACGAAGCCGTTGACCGACCAGCCCAGAGCGCCCGCCAGGGCACTGCCGTCGATGCCCTTGACCACCGCGGCCAGGTCCGCGGGCGGGGCGCCCGCGTAGGTGCCGGCCAGGGTGATGTCGGGGGCGTAGTCGGGCTGGAGCTCCGCGGCCGCCGCGCCGGCTCCGCCGCCCTGGCTGTAGCCGTACAGACCGGTGGGCGAGGCCGAACTGACCGACGCGCCCGGCAGGTTGCGGGCGGCACGCACGGCGTCGAGCAGGGCGTGTGCGGCGTCGAGGCGGTTGACGTACGTGTGGAGCCGGTCGGTCGCGCCGAGTCCGACGTAGTCGGTGACGACGACCGCCACTCCGGCGGACAGCAGCCGGTAGACGGCCAGGTCCTCGTATCCGACCGACACCGTACGGCCGTTGAAGACGATCGGGTGTTCGAGGCCGAGGGAGGCCGCGCACTGGTCGCCCTGGCCCATGGTGCCCGGTGCGAGGGCCACCAGCGGGCGAGGGCCGCCGTGCTTCCAGGCCGCCGAGGGTTCGAGGTAGGCGCCGGTCACGGCGACCGGCCGGCCCGACGCGTCGGTGGACTTGTACATGAGGCGGGTCGCGGTGCCGGGCAGGGGCTTCCCGTCGAGGCCGGGCAGGCTCAGCGCCAGGGGGAGGGGAGCGGTGCGGACGAGGGCGCCGTTGGCCGTGGGCAGGGAGTCGGGCGGGGTGTAGAAGGCCGGAATGGTGACGCCCCGCGAGACGACCTCGCTCTGGGGCGCGGCCGTGGCGGGGGCGACGCCCGGGACGCCCAGGCACACAAGTGCGGCCAGGGACACGGCGAGGCGGCGACCGCGTGGCGGGGCGGCGGGGGAGACGTTGCCATGTGGCGCGGCCGGTGCGGCGCCGGGCTCGGCATGGGGGTCGGGGCGGGGTTCTGGTCGGTTCATGCGGCTCTCACTCTCTGCTGTGTCAAGCTCCTTGCGGGGTAGGCGCGCTGACGCACCGTCTGTCGGCTTCTTGTGCCGGGACGTCGTGCGCTGGGCCTTCACGCGCCGGCCTTGCGGGGCGCGGATGAGGGTGCTGTGGAGGGGGGCGTCCCCGGCCGGTGACGACGGGCTTCTCGAACGGGTCGCCGGGCACGCGGTACGCCGGGCATGCGGTACGCCGAACTGAAGTGCATCGCGCCTTAGTTACTGGCGAGTCAGTTCGGGAGCATAGAGCCGCGTGTCACCGAGTAACAAGGTGTCTGCATGTCGTTTCCCGGATGTCCCGCCAGCCTGCGCCCGGGCGGCGAGACGGAACGGAGAGCCGCCTCCGCCCGCCGCTCGGCACCGTCCCGCGCGCGGCACTCCGCACGGCAGCCGAGGGGCTTCCCCGCTGACCCGGGCCGCCGTGACCATGATCGAGGTCCAGCAGCCGGCCGCCCACAGCGGGCCGGCGAGCGCCGCGAGGCATGCCGACCGCCGGGCACGGCGGGCAAGGACCCCTACGACCGGGGCGCCCGGGCGGATCGCCGGTCAGGTACGACCGGGTCGCCCGGCCGGATCGCCGGTCGGGACCCCGGCGAGCACCGCGACATCACCCCGGTGCGGTCCGGGCACCTACTGGTGCCCCTCACCGCGCGGACTCGGCGCGCGGGACGACCACCGGAGACCTTCTGCCCGGTCGTTCGGGTCGGCGTATCCGATTGCGATGGCGGCCCTTCAGGTTCGACCATGGTGGCAAGTGCCGGGGCACAGACGGTGTTTCGCGCTCGCAAGGGGACGGGTCGGGCGGGGATGGACGACGACGGCGGCGGCCGTGGCGGTGCCACGGGCAGGAGAGTGCTGGCCCTGGGTGTCGCGGTGAAGGCGCGGCAGGAGGAGGGGCCGCCGCCGCTGGACGCGCTGGACCCCCTCGTCGAGGCCCCGCGGCACGCCGCGTCCGTGTCCGAGGTCGTGCGCGCGTTCGGCTACGTCGAGTGCCGTACCGCGAGCTCCGAGACGGACCTCGCCGAGGAGGTGCGCCGGGCGCTGAGGAGCCGGACCCAGGTGCTGATCGTTCATCTCGTCGGCCACGGCCGACTGGCCGACACCGGGGAGCGGGGTCTGCACCTGGTGGGTGCGGACGGCGGCAATCTGGACGACCCCGTCTCCTCATGGATCAGCCTGATCGAGTCCCACCCGGACAAGGAGCGGCCGCTGACCCTGTTCATCCTGGACCTGTGTCATGCCGGGGCCGCCGCGGCGCTGCCCTGGCACCAGGACATGCCGACCGACCGGCGCCGCGCCTGGGTCATCGCCGCGACCGGCTCCCAAGGCAAGGCGTTCGACTACCGGTTGAGCAGGGCCACGCGCACCGTGCTGCGCAACTACCTCGACGGCACATTGCGGGTGGACCGGTCCTGGGAGTACATCCCGCTGCCCACGGTGGGGTTCGAGATCGCCCGCGAGGTGGCGAGTCTCAGCGAGCGGGAAGGGTTCACCCAGCAGGTCGACGTCAGCCGCATTCCCTTCATCGAACGCCTTGAGCTGCCGTTCTTCCCCAATCCGCGCTACGACAGCCATGCGTCCAGCGTGTTGTCCGAGGTCGATACCGGCATCGCCGCCCTCGTGGACGAGGCGTTCGACGCACGGCACTTCATGCTGCGGGGCGCCGGCGGCGAACCGCTGGGCCGCGGCCTGGGGCGTGGCTACTTCCACGGCCGGGAACGGGAGGTCCGCGGGCTCACCGACTGGTTCAACGGCGAGGGCGTCGGCTTCCGGGCCGTCACCGGCAAACCCGGCGTGGGGAAATCGGCCCTGCTCGGGGTCCTGGTGTGCGCCGCCCATCCCCGACTGCGCGCACCCGCACGGCATCTGTGGTCCCATCTGCCGGCCAAGCCGGCGTGCCACGACCGGCTCGCCGTGGTCCACGCCCGGCGCCGCGATCTCGAACAGGTCGCCGACTCCCTCGCGCGTCAGATGGGCGCGAGCGACGACGACCGGCCGGCAGACGGCTGGGACGCGGAGCGCCTGATCGAACTCGCCGGCCCCGGAGGGTACACGCTGGTGATCGATGCGCTCGACGAAGCCGAACGCCCCGGCGACATCACCCAGGCACTGCTGTTACCGCTGGCCCGCGCCGCCCTCGCCGGTGGTGCCGGGATACGGCTGCTGATCGGCACCCGCGGTGAGCCGCCGTTCACCGGGCTGCTGCGACTCGCGCGGGAGGCCGACGGGCTCACCGACCTCGACCACGCCCAACCCGTCGAGATGTACGACGCGTTGCGGCAGTACGTCGGTGAACTGCTCGCCGACGACACCCCCTACGCGGCACGCGCCACCGTGAGGGCCGCAGCCGAACTGGCCGCGGGCATCGCACAATGCCTGACCGGCACCGGCACCGACACCGGCACCGGCGAACCGGCCGGAAACGACGCCCCGCCGGACGCGTCGAAGCCCCTGGGCTGGGGCGAGTTCCTGGTCGCGGGGCTCTATCTGCACCACGTCCTGTCCCTGCCCACCGAGTCGGACCCCGTCCGGGCCAGGGAACTCGGCCTGGCCGTACCCCGGGACCTGACTGATCTCCTGGAACTCGACCTCGCCCGCCGTACCGACCGGGGCGACCTGCGCGCCGTGCTGGCGGCTCTGGCCCACGCCGAGGGCTCCGGGATGCCCGAGCGGATCATCGCCCACGTCGCCGCCGAGTTCACCTCCGGCACCGCGCCGCTGCCCGTGCACCGCGTCCAACAGGCCCTGGAACAGGCCCGCTTCTACCTGCGCCGGGACATCGACATCGACGGCACCACCTTGTACCGGCTCTTCCACGAAGGTCTCGCCGAACGCCTGCGGGCCGACCCGTACGGTCATGAGGAACGGGGGCACAGCGCATGAGCACGGCCCCGCACACCGCGCCGTTCGCCCAGAACGTCTACGAACGGCTGCTCGGCTCGCTGCCCCGCACGGAGAACGAACGTCCCGCCTGGCATGTCGCCGACCCCTACCTGCTGCGCCACACCATCCAGCACGCCGCCGGCGCAGGACGGGTGGACGAACTCCTTCAGGACCCGGACTTCCTGGTGCACGCCAACCCCGAGACGGTGACCATGGCGCTGCGCCGGGCGACCCACCCCCGCGCACGCCTCGCGGCCGCCGTCTACCGTGCCTCGTACGGCGTCCACCGGGACCTCGGCGCCGACCGGCGGCGCCAGATCCTCGCCCTCGACGCCGCCCGGTTCAAGGCCACGGAGCTGAGCCGGGACCTCGCCTCGGGGACCGGCTGGAGCCCCCTGTGGGCGACCGGAACCCAGGTGTCGACCGCGCTCGTCGCCACGATGCCCAGCCATGCCGCCAGGGTGACCGCGGTGGCGACGGCGGTGGTCGACGGCCGGCCCGTCGCCGTCACCGTCCTCGCCGGCCCCGAGCGCGCGGTGCGGGTGTGGGATCTGCTCACCGGCCACGCCACCCATACCTTCGCCGGCCACACGGGCGGGGCGGACGCGGTGGCGACGGCGGTGGTGGACGGCCGGCCGGTGGTGGTCACCGGTGGTGAGGACGGCACGGTATGGGTCTGGGACCTGACCGCCGGTCATGCCCTGCATGCCTTCACCCACGGCGACGACGGGGTGGGCGGTGTGGCGACGGCGGTGGTGGAGGACCACACCGTGGCCGTCACCGTGGGCCGCGACGGCGTGGTGCGGGTGTGGGACCTCACCACAGGCCGCGCCACCCATACCCTCACCGGCCACACCCGCCGGGTGGATGCCGTGGCGACGGCGGTGGTGGACGGCCGGCCCGTGGTCGTCACCGGTGGTGAGGACGGCACGGTGCGGGTGTGGGACCTGACCACCGGGCAGGCCCTGCACACGCTCACCCATGGCAGCACGGGGGTGGACGGGGCGGCGACGGCGGTGGTGGAGGGCCGGCCCGTCGCGGTCACCGTCGGCCGTGACCGCGAGGTGCGGGTGTGGGATCTCACCACCGGCCGCGCCGGCCGCGATCTCCTCGGCCACACCGGGTGGGTGAGCGGTGTGGCGACCGCGGTGGCGGAGGACCGGCCCGTCGCCGTCACCGTGGGCCGCGACGGCGAGGTGCGGGTGTGGGACCTCACCACAGGCCGCGCCACCCACACCCTCACCGGCCACACGGGCGGCGTGAACACGGTGGCCACGGCGGTGGTGGACGGCCGGCCGGTGGTGGTCACCGGTGGTGAGGACGGCACGGTACGGGTGTGGGACCTGAGCGGCAGCCGCGACGGGCACGACGGCACCGTCGAGTTCTCCGGCCACACCGGATGGGTGACCGCGGTGGCTACGGCGGTGGTGGACGGCCGGCCGGTGGTGGTCACCGGTGGTGAGGACGGCACGGTACGGGTCTGGGACCTGGCCACCGGCCGCAACCTGCACAGCCTCCTCGGCCATACGGGCAGGGTGATGTCGGTGGCGACGGCCGTGCTGGACGGCCGGGGCGTCGCCGTCACCGTGGGCCGCGACGGCGAGGTGCGGGTGTGGGACCTGTCCACAGGCCGTGCCACCGGCCGGTTGCGCGAACAGCGGGACAGGGCCGAAGACAGGGCGGGCGGTGTGGCGACGGCGGTGGTGGCGGGCCGGCCCGTCGCACTGACGACCACCTCCCGCGGCGCAGTGCGGGTGTGGGACCTGACCACGGGCCGTGTCATCCGCCGGCAGCACGGACACGATTACGGGGCGGACGAGGTGGCCGCGACGGTGCTGGACGGCCGGCCCGTCGCCGTCACCGTCGGCACCGACTACGCCCGCTCCGGCCGGCTCCGGCGCACGCTCGGGGTGTGGGACCTGACGGCATCCGACCGTGACCTCTATCGCCCGGTGACGGGGCATCGCCCCCACGACCTCCCCGGCCTCGACACGGTGGACGCGATGGCGACGGCGGTGGTGGCGGGCCGGCCCGTCGCCGTCATCGCCGGCACCGAACTCGGCGGCTTCGGCGACCGGGAGCCCACGGTGCGGGTATGGGACCTGACCACCGGCCGGGACCTGCACGGCCTCCACGGTCACACAGGCAGGGTGACGTCCGTAGCCACGGCGGTGCTGGACGGACGGCCCGTCGCCGTCACCGCCGGGCGCGACCGCGAGGTGCGGGTGTGGGACCTGACCGGCCGGACGTGCCTGACCACCGTGGGCCTCCCGCACGCCGCACAGTGCGCGGAGATCACCGCGGAGGGCACCGTCGTACTCGGCATGGGCAGCGAAGCCGTCGTCCTCACTCTGGAGCCGACCTTCAGGAGATGGTGATGAGCCACACCAGCGACGATCCCCTGGCCGTGGTGGCCGTGCACGGCGTCGGGTACCACGAGGCCCGCGTCCCCGCCGAGCACGTACGCGCGCGGCACATCCGGAACTGGACGCGCCACCTCGCCGACGGGTTGCGCGTAGACACCGGCCGTCTGTCGCTCGACTTCGCCTACTACGCGCCCTTCCTGCACGCCGGCCGCACCGTACAAGGACCCGAAGACACCGAGGAGTTGGACGAACCGGTGGCCAGGGAACTGCTGGCGTCCTGGCTCGTCGAACTGGGGGCGCCCCGGCCCGTGGCACAAGGAGCACTGACGATGCCGCTGCGGTACGCCGCGTCCTGGGTGGCACAGAAGTTCAGCCTGGACGGTCGGCTGACCCGGCTGTTCATCCGCGTCTTCTTCCGTGAGGTGGCCGCCTATACGGCCCGTGCCGACTCCCCGGCCCGTACGGCGGCACGCGAGGAGGTCGCCGCGTGCATCGCCCGCCACCGTCCCCGGGTCGTCATCGCCCACTCCCTGGGCACCGTCGTGGCGTACGAGGCCCTGCACGCCCACCCCGAACCGGCGGTGGAGCTGTTCGTGACGATGGGGTCACCGCTCGCCCTGCCGCACGGCGTCTTCGACCGTCTCGTCCCGGGCCCCACCGGTGCCCCGCCCGCCCGTCGTGGAGCCCGCCCGGCCGGTGTCGCACGGTGGGTGAACATCGCCGACCCCGGAGACCCCGTGGCCATCCCGCCGCGGCTGTCCCGGGCCTTCACCGGCATCAGCGACGACCTCACTGATCCCATCCATTGGGCCTTCGGCTTCCACCATGCCAAGAACTACCTGTCCGGCAAGGCCACGGCCGCCACGCTGGCCCCGTACCTGAGGCCCTGACCGCGCCGACCGACACGGCACCGAGTCCTAGGTCCCACGCCTGATCGCCCCGCGCACTTCTTGCTGCTAGCGTGCAGTTGCACATCGTTCGCAATTATCACGGAGGACGTTGGACATGCCGGTCTACACGCTCCCGGAGCTTCCGTACGACTACGCGGCGCTCGCTCCGGTCATCAGCCCCGAGATCATCGAGCTGCACCACGACAAGCACCACGCCGCCTATGTGAAGGGCGCCAACGACACCCTGGAACAGCTCGCCGAGGCCCGGGACAAGGAGTCGTGGGGCTCGATCAACGGCCTGGAGAAGAACCTGGCCTTCCATCTCTCCGGGCACATCCTGCACTCCATCTACTGGCACAACATGACCGGCGACGGCGGCGGCGAACCGCTGGAGAAGGACGGCGTCGGCGAACTCGCGGACGCCATCGCCCAGTCGTTCGGCTCGTTCCAGAACTTCAAGGCCCAGCTGTCCAAGGCGTCCGCCACGACGCAGGGCTCCGGCTGGGGCGTCCTCGCCTACGAGCCGCTGAGCGACCGGCTGATCGTCGAGCAGGTCTACGACCACCAGGGCAACGTCGGCCAGGGCGCCACCCCCGTCCTGGTCTTCGACGCCTGGGAGCACGCCTTCTATCTCCAGTACAAGAACCAGAAGGTCGACTTCATCGAGGCCATGTGGAAGGTCGTCAACTGGCAGGACGTGGCCAGTCGTTACGCCGCCGCCAAGGAACGCGGCAACGGCCTGCTGCTCGCACCGTGACGCCGTAACCGCGTCCGCCGCACGGACGCCCTGCTCGTGACCGCCTTCTCACCGCTCACCCCCAAGGGGCGCGGGGAACCGCGCGACCGGCCACACCACACCCGCGCCCGCCCGACCGGCGGGCACACCCCGACGGAAAGCTCCCGCGAGGCGAATGCCCGCGGGAGCTTTCCCCTTCCGCCACGGACCCGGCGGTCCGCCGTCCGCCGACCGCCGTCCGCCGACCGCCGTCCGCCGTCCGCCGTCCGACGGTCAGTCCGAGGACAGTTCCGCGCGCACCTCCCGGGCCGCGGCGACCAGGTTCTCCAAGGAGGCCCGGACCTCCGGCCAGCCGCGGGTCTTCAGACCGCAGTCGGGGTTGACCCACAGGCGTTCCACCGGGATGGCCCGCAGGCCGGTGCGCAGCAGATCGGCCGCCTCCCGCGTGCTCGGCACCCGCGGGGAGTGGATGTCGTACACGCCCGGTCCGGCCTCGCGCGGATAGCCGTGCGCCGCCAGTTCCCGGGCGACCTGCATGCGGGAGCGGGCCGCCTCCAGGCTGATGACATCGGCGTCGAGGTCATCGATGGCCTGGACGACATCGCCGAACTCGGCGTAGCACATGTGCGTATGGATCTGGGTGGCCGGCCGCACTCCGGCGGTCGCCAGGCGGAACGCCTCCGTGGCCCAGGCCAGATAGTCCGGGCGGTCGGCGGCACGCAGCGGCAGCGTCTCCCGCAGCGCGGGCTCGTCCACCTGGATCACCGAAGTGCCCGCCGCCTCCAGGTCGTCGACCTCGTCGCGCAGGGCCAGGGCGACCTGCCGGGCGGTCTCGGACAGGGGCTGGTCGTCGCGCACGAAGGACCAGGCGAGCATGGTGACGGGACCGGTGAGCATGCCCTTGACCGGGCGTGCGGTGAGCGACTGGGCGTACGTCGTCCAGCGCACCGTCATCGGCTCGGGCCGCGAGACGTCGCCGGCCAGGATCGGCGGGCGCACATAGCGGGTGCCGTACGACTGGACCCAGCCGTGCCGTGTCGCCAGATACCCGCTGAGCTGTTCCGCGAAGTACTGGACCATGTCGTTGCGTTCCGGCTCGCCGTGCACCAGGACGTCGATGCCGGTCTTCTCCTGGAACGCGATCACCTCCCGGATCTCGGCCTCGATGCGCTGCTCGTAGGCCGCCGTGCCGATCTTCCCCGCCCGCAGGGCCGCGCGCGCGGCGCGCTGCTCGCCGGTCTGCGGGAAGGAGCCGATCGTCGTGGTCGGCAGCAACGGCAGCCTGAGATGGGCCCGTTGGGCGGCGACACGTTCGGCGTACGGCTCGCTGCGGCGGGCGTCGGCCGCGGTGACGGCGGCCGTGCGGGCCCGTACGGCCGGATCCCTTGTGAGCGGGGAGGCCGCGCGCAAGGCGAGGCCGGCGCGGTTGGCGGCCAGTTCGGCGGCGATGGTGCCGGGGCCGTGGGCCAGGCCGCGGGCGAGGGTGACGAGTTCGGCGGTCTTCTGCCGGGCGAAGGCCAGCCAGCGGGCGATCTGCGGATCGATGTCCCGTTCGGCGGCGGCGTCCAGCGGTACGTGCAGCAGGGAGCAGGAGGCGGCCACGTCCATGCGGTCGGCGAGGCCGAGGAGCGTGCCCAGGGTGGACAGTGACCTGCCCAGGTCGTTGATCCACACATTGCGGCCGTCGACGATGCCCGCCACGAGCCGCTTGCCCGGCAGGCCCCCGGCCGCCGCGAGGCCGTCGAGGTTCGCCGCCGCTGGACCGGTGAAGTCCAGGGCGAGTCCGTCCACGGGCGCCTTGGCGAGCACGGGCAGGGCCTCGCCGAGCCGGTCGAAGTACGACGCGACCAGGAGCTTGGGACGGTCACCGCGCAGGCCCAGGTCGCGGTAGGCGCGGGCGGCCGCGTTCAGCTCGGCCGGGGTGCGGTCCTGCACCAGGGCGGGTTCGTCCAACTGCACCCACTCGGCGCCAGCCGCGCGCAGCTCGGCGAGAACCCGTGCGTACACCGGCAGCAGCCGGTCGAGGAGCGTGAGCGGCGCGAAGCCGGCCGGGACACCGGGGGCGGGCTTGGCGAGCAGCAGATAGGTGAGGGGACCGAGCAGCACCGGACGAGCGCGGAGACCGAGAGCGAGGGCTTCGCGAAGTTCCCCGACCTGCTTGCCCGCATGGGCTTCGAACACGGTCTCCGGGCCCAACTCCGGGACCAGATAGTGGTAGTTGGTGTCGAACCACTTGGTCATCTCCAGCGGCGCCACGTCCTGCGTGCCGCGCGCCATCGCGAAGTACCCGGCGAGCCCGTCCGCCTCGACCGCGGCGCGATGCCGCTCGGGGATCGCGCCCACCATGACGGTGGTGTCCAGGACATGGTCGTAGTACGAGAAGTCACCGGTCGGGACTTCATGGAGACCGGCGCCGGCCAGCTGCCGCCAGTTGGCGCGGCGGATGCCCGCGGCTGTCCCGCGGAGGGCGTCCGCGGTGACGCGGCCCTCCCAGTAGCCCTCGATCGCCTTCTTCAGTTCCCGGTCCGGGCCCTGACGGGGGTAGCCGTGGACGGTGGCCCGCACCGCCGGGGCCGTGGATGTCGCTGTCACGAAACTCTCCTTCGCGAGCTCTGGACGAGAGCGACCCCGAAGACACCGAGCGAGAGCGCGAAGGGATGGACAGCACGGACGAGCCACGACGTCCGTGCCCGACCGACATGCGCACCGACCCGCCCTCGGGGTCAACGGGATCTCCGCGCACGGCGGTCCGCGCGCGGGCAGTGGCAGGTCTTCGGACTCGCGGGCACGCCTCGTTGTCGTACGAGACACCTACTGGCCGTCGCTTCCCAGGCCCGTCACGTCCGGGCCCAGTGCGTATGACGGCGGTCGTTCCCGCTCACCGCTGCGGGGCAGTCCCGGATTCCCACCGGGTTCCCTCTTGCGACGCGCCTGCCTGGCGGACAGGGCGAACCAGCTGCACCGGCCAGCCTACGTGCCGCCGCCCCGGAGCAGGACATGACTTCCAGCATCCGGACGGTGCGGCGCAATCCCGGACGCGGGCGCGACCGCACCGATGGGCCACCCGGTCAACTGCGCCCGCGCATACGGCGGATGGGCGCCTGCCGGCACCGGCCGGCCGAGCGGTGGGTGTTCAGTCCGCGTTCGGGCGGGCCAATCCGTGGTCGTACGCGAAGATCACCGCCTGCACGCGGTCGCGGGCGCCGATCTTGGCGAGGACGCGGCCGACATGGGTCTTGACGGTGGACTCGGCCACGACGAAGTGCGCGGCGATCTCTCCGTTGGTCCAGCCCCTGCCGATGGCGACCAGGATCTCCCGCTCGCGGCCGGTCAGGGAGTCGAGCCTCGGGTCCGCGGCCCCCGGGCCGCCCGCGCCGTACGCCGGAGGGTGACGGGTGAACTCGTCCAGGAGACGGCGGGTGAGGGCGGGGGCGATGATCGCGTCGCCCGCCGCCACCGCCCGGATCCCGGCGAGGAGTTCATCGGGCCGCGCGTCCTTGAGCAGGAAGCCGCTGGCGCCCGCGCGCAGCGCGGCGTGCACATACTCGTCGAGGTCGAACGTGGTCAGCACCAGGACCCGCGAGCGGTCGCCGGCGGCCACGATGCGGCGGGTGGCCTCGATACCGTCCATGCCGGGCATGCGTACGTCCATGAGCACGACGTCCGGCCGCAGTTCCGCGGCCATGCGAACGGCTTCCGCGCCGTGAGCGGCCTCGCCCAGCACGTCCGTCTCAGGGATGGAATCGAGAAGCATACGGAAGCCGTAGCGCTGGAGTGGTTGGTCGTCCACGATCAGTACGGTGGTCATCGGGCGCCGCCGCGGGGTGTGAGGGCGAGGGTGGCCTCCACCCGCCAGCCGCCGTCGGCGGTCGGCCCCGCGCTGACGCTTCCGTCGTAGAGCGCGGCCCGTTCGCGCATGCCCACCAGACCGTGTCCCTCCTCGTTCGGCCGCCCTGGCCGCACGGCCGGGCCGCTGTCCTCGACCCGGATGCGCAGCCGGTCGTCCTCGACCACGACCGCCAGTCTCACCCGGGCCTCGGACCCGGCGTGCTTGAGGGTGTTCGTGAGGGCTTCCTGCACGATGCGGTAGACCGTCAGCTGGACCCCGCCGTCCAGCGCGTCCACATCGCCCGACGTGCGGTAGACGACGTCGAGACCGGCGCCCCGCACCCCCGCGCACAGCGCTTCGATGTCCGCGATGCCCGGCTGCGGGCTCAGCTCGGGCCGGTGCGCGGAACCGTCCGCCTCCCGCAGCACGCCGAGCACCCGCCGCAGCTCCCCGAGGGCCTGCCGGCCGGTGTCGCCGATGAGCCGCAGCGCCTCCGTGCCGCGCTGCGGCTCCCGGTCACCGGCGTAGGCGCCCGCGTCGGCGAGGGTGATGATGACGGACAGGTTGTGGCCGACGATGTCGTGCATCTCCCGGGCCACCCGCGCCCGCTCGGTCGCCGTCGCGAGCCGGCTGCGCTGGTCGCGCTCGACCTCAAGCCGGGCCGCCCGGTCCCGCAGCCCGGCCAGCTGGGCCCGCCGGATCCGCACCATCAGACCGAGCGCCACGGCGGCCGTCGCCGTGCTCAGCAGCAGGAACAGCGCGTCCCAGACGGACACCGCGACCGACGCCCGTACCGCGACCAGCGCCATCGCCGCCGCCATCACCCCGCAGGCCCACGGCAGGTGCCGGGGCCGCCCGTGCAGGGCCAGGCTGTACACCGCGATGAACAGGGCGACATCGGCGCGCAGCGCGACGTTCAGCGACCACTGCACCGCGAACACCGCCGTGATCACGCCGAAGGCCGCCGCGGGCCTGCGCCGCCGCCACAGCAGCGGCAGCACCAGCCCGGCCTGCAACGCCAGCACGGCCGCCGTGGGCGGATGCGCGAACAACAGCCGCCGCGGCTCGTCCCCGTCCCCGGAGCCCTCGCCCAGCAGGTCAGGCAGGCAGAACATCACGAAGACGACGACCACCACCGCCGTGTCCAGCACCCAGGGCCGGGCGCGGTCGGCGCGGCGCAGCCGCTGGCCGCTCCGGCTGAAGAAGGCGACCAGCGAGCCCGTGCCGAGCACGTCGTCGGTGGTGGTGGTCACGGATGTCACCTGCCCATGGTGCGGGCTCAGACGTCGCTGCGCCGCAGCCGGTACGCCGCTCCCGCCAGCGCGAGCACCGTCCAGCCGAGGAAGACCAGCAGTCCGGCACCGGGGGACAGGACGGTGGAGTCATGGGTCAGGGCGAACAGGGACTGCCCCGCGTTGCTGGGCAGATAGGGGCTGACGTCGTTCTGCCAGGAACTCGGCAGCAGCGAGATCAGACCGGGTACCAGCATCAGCGCGGCGACCAGCACCGAGATGCCGCCGGCCACGGACCGCAGCAGCGCGCCGAGCGCGGCGCCGATCACCCCGACCAGGCCGAGATAGAGGCCGGCGCCCAGCAGACTGCGGACGACACCGGCGTGCGACAGACCCATGGCCGCGGGTGTGCCCGAGACGATGCCGCCGCCGATCAGAAAGGTGACGAACGCGCCGACCGTGCCGGCCACCAGCGCCACCAGCCCGAACACCGCCGCCTTCGACCACAGCACGGGCAGCCGCCGCGGCACCGCCGCCATCGTCGAACGGATCATGCCGGTCGAGTACTCCCCGGCCGTGACCAGCACACCGAGCACACCGAGGGCGAGCTGGGCGAAGTTCGTACCGAACAGGGACAGGCTCACCGCGCTCGCGTCGGCGAAGTCCCCGTCGAGATGGCCGGAGTCGTACCCGGAGCGGTAGCGCTGCGCGGCGATCAGCCCGAAGGCCACCAGGAACAGCAGACCCAGGGCCAGCGTGATCCACGTCGAGCGCAGCGACCACAGCTTGGCCCACTCCGAACGCAGCACCCGCGGCCCGGTCACCCGGTAGGCGGGACGCACACCGAGGCTCCGGGGCGACTCGGCGGTCGCGGCCGGGGCGTTCATGCCGCCCTCCCCAGGGCGTCGGGGCCGGCGGTCGAGCCGTGGTACTCCACGGCATCCCGGGTCAGTTCCATGAACGCCTCCTCCAGCGACACCGTGCGCGCGCTCAGCTCGAACAGCGCGATCCCCTGCTCGGCGGCCCGCAGCCCGATCTCCCGGGCGGTCAGGCCGGTCACCTCAAGTTCCTCGGCACCGATCCGGCCGGTGACCTCGACGCCCGGCCCGGCCAGCACCTCACGCAGCCGCGCCGGGTCCTGCGTCGCCACGTGCACGGTGTCCCCGCCCGCCGCACGGACCAGGTCCCGTACGGTCGTGTCGGCCAGCAGCCGGCCCCGGCCCACGACGATCAGATGGTCCGCCACCAGCGCCACCTCGCTCATCAGGTGCGACGAGACGAACACGGTGCGGCCCTCAGCGGCGAGCGAGGTCAGCAGGGTGCGGATCCACAGCACGCCCTCCGGGTCGAGGCCGTTGACCGGCTCGTCCAGCATCACCGTCTGCGGATCGCCCAGCAGCGCCGCCGCGATGCCGAGCCGCTGGCCCATGCCGAGCGAGAAGGCACCCGCCCGCTTCTTCGCCACGCCGCCGAGTCCGGCGAGGTCGATGACCTCGTCCACCCTGCCGAGCGGGATGCCGTGCGTCAGCGCGAGCGCCTTCAGATGGTTGTACGCCGAGCGGCCCGGGTGGATCGACTTCGCCTCCAGCAGCGCGCCGACCTCCTGGAGCGGTGCGGTGTGCCGGGCGTAGGCGCGGCCGTTCACCGTCACGGAGCCGCCGGTCGGCGCGTCCAGCCCGACGATCATGCGCATCGTGGTCGACTTGCCCGCGCCGTTGGGCCCGAGGAAGCCGGTGACGGTGCCCGGCTTGACGACGAAATCCAGCCGGTCCACGGCCGTCTTCTCGCCGTACCGCTTGGTCAGCTGCTCTGCCTCTATCATGCGCACTCCCTCGCTCGGGCGGCGGGCGGCGGTCGCCGGGCCACAGGAACAACGCTAAGAACGGGCCGGCGGTGAACCGGTCGTACCGGGGGCGGAACGGGGGCTCCGCCGTCATACCGCGGTACTACGACCGGCCGTCTTGTGGCTGCGGCTGTGGTGTGGCCGGGGGCGCGGTAGGGGGTGCCTCGGTGGGTGGTTCGGCGGGTGCGGGTTTGTTGTGGCTTGTCGCGCAGTTCCCCGCGCCCCTGGGACTGGGGGGCGCGGGCTCTGTTGGGGTGAGGGAGCGGGTGGTGACTCGGGTGAGGTGGTGGGTGAACTCCTCGCGGGCGTCCGGGGTGAGGGTGCGCAGGGCGACCAGGGCGGTGATGATCACGTCGCAGAGTTCGGCGCGGACGTCCTCCCAGGTGTGCGAGACGCCCTTGCGCGGGTTCTGCCCCGTCGCGCCGATCACCGCCTGGGCGACCTCGCCGACCTCCTCCGACAGCTTGAGCACCCGCAGCAGCACGGTCTGCGACGGGTCGTGCCCATGGTGCGCGTCCAGCCAGGCCCACAGCTCCTCGACAGCGGTCCACAGGTCCGCGGGCGCCGGTGTGCACGTCTCCTGATCGGTCATGGACGCAGCCTGCCACGCCCACGGCTACTCCTCGAACAGCGCACCCTGCGCGCCCGCCGCCTCCTCGGCCGTCCGCCGCACCCGGCGGTTCCGGGCGCCCACCACGACCGCGGTGACCGCCGCGGTCACTCCGAGCGCCGCCGGGACCATCCAGCCGCGGTCGAGGACATGGCCGAGGGCGTGGTCGAGGGAGAGCCGGCCGGGGCCCGCGACGGCGAGGCCGGCCGCGGCCAGGCCCAGCGTCGCCGCGTACTCGTAGCCGCCCTCCTGGGCGAAGAAGCCGTTGGGCAGGTGGATCGCCGCGGCGCCCGCCATCGCGCCGACCGCCGCCGCACCCGCGGCGGGCGTGCCGAGGCCGAGCGCCAGCAGCGCGCCGCCGCCCGTCTCGGCGAGGCCCGCGGCCGTCGCGCTCGCCCGGCCCGGGGCGTATCCGACGGACTCCATGAAGCGGCCCGTGCCCTCGATGCCGTGCCCGCCGAACCAGCCGAACAGCTTCTGCGTGCCGTGCGCGGCCAGCACCCCGCCGGTGCCCAGCCGGAGCAGCAGCAGGCCCAGATCACGTCGGTCGTAACAGCTCACGGTGGCTCCCCATGTGGTGCGGGTCGACGGCCGGAACAGGCTTCTGCCCGGGTGTCCACCGTCGCATCCGGGGCCGCCGGGCAGCCCGTCCGGGGCGCCGTTCGGGTGGCGGGGGCCGTGGCGCGGTGTGAGGGTGACGGCCATGACGATCCAGACATCGAAACTCAGCGATCCCGCGGTACGGGCCTTCGTCAGCGCCGTCAACGCCCATGACCGCCAGGCGTTCCTGGACACCCTCACCCCCGACGCGACCATGTCCGACGACGGCTCCGAACGGGACCTCGCCGACTGGATCGACCGGGAGATCTTCTCCTCCAACGGCCACATGGAGGTCGACAACGAGTCCCAGGGCGGCCGCTCCCTGGTCGCCCGCTACCGCAACGACACATGGGGCGAGATGCGGACGAGGTGGGACTTCACGATCGAGCCCGACGGCCGGATCTCCCACTTCGCCACGGGCCAGGCATAACGCCCCGAAGTGCAGTTGACCGCGGGTCCCGTGTGGTGGTGGGGATTGAGCGGCAGCCGTTCCGGGCCCGGTGTGTGCCCCGCGGGGTTGCGCGGGGGGCACCCCCCTCCCGGGTGTGGTGGAACGGCTGCCGCTTCCCCCCCTCGGTGTGGTCCGTGGAACCCCGGTGCTTCAACTGTGAAGCTCCGGTGGAGGAAAGTTGAGCATAAGCTCCCGACCGGCCGCAATAGCGCGGAGATTCGAATTCCGGTTGTGCAGATCGGAGTTGACGGAGTACCGGGGCCCACTCAGCCGCGGCCCACGTACGGCATCGCCGTCGCCAGCACCGTCGCGAACTGCACGTTCGCCTCCAGGGGCAGCTCCGCCATGTGCCGTACGGTGCGGGCCACATCGGCGACGTCCATCACCGGTTCCGGGGCTACCTCCCCGTTCGCTTGCAACGCCCCCGTCTCCATGCGGGCCGTCATGTCGGTGGCCGCGTTGCCGATGTCGATCTGGCCGACCGCGATGCCGTACGACCGCCCGTCGAGCGACAGGGACTTGGTCAGGCCGGTGAGCGCGTGCTTGGTCGCGGTGTAGGCGACCGACCGCGGCCGGGGCGCGTGCGCCGAGACCGAGCCGTTGTTGATGATCCGCCCGCCCCGAGGGTCCTGCTCCTTCATCTGCCGGTACGCCGCCTGCGCGCACAGGAACGCCCCGGTGAGGTTGGTGTCCACCACGTGCCGCCAGGCGTCGTAGGGCAGGTCCTCGACCGGGACCCCGCCTGGACCGAACGTGCCCGCGTTGTTGAACAGCAGGTCGACCCGGCCGGAGCGGTCCACGGTCGCGGCGAACAGTCCGGTCACGTCGTCCGGCCGTGCCACGTCCGTGCGCACGACCAGCGCGTCGCCCTCGGGGGCCAGCGCCGCCGTCCCGGCGAGCCGTTCGGCCCGCCGCCCGGCCAGCGCCACCGCCCAGCCCGCGCGCAGCAGCTCCACGGCGACCGCCCGTCCGATACCGGACCCGGCGCCGGTCACCACCGCGATCTTCGATTCCCTGTCGGTCATGCACCGCAGCGTAGGCGCCGACTCCGCCATGCGGAATCCGGTGTCCGCCGTACGACTGGCAGCCGCAGCGCCGTACGCAGCCGTCGTAGCAGCGGACGACCGGCTCAGGCGGACGCCGGGACGGGCACGGCGTCCCCCGGGTACCGCACCCCGACCCGCTCCCGGATCGCGTCCAGCGTCCGCATCACGGCGAGCGTGCCGGACAGCGGCACGAGCGGGGACTCCGGCTCGCCGGCCCGCAGCGCGCGCATGACCTCAGCCGCCTCGTGCCGCAGGGTGTGCCGCGGCCCCTCGGACGGCGCGAGGACGAACTCCTCGGGGTCACGGCCGTCGCGGTGCAGCACGAACCGGTCCGGGTGGAAGAAGCCGCCCGGTACGTCGATCCGGCCGAGCGACCCGGTCACCGACGCGGTGACCGCCGTACCGCCGACGAGCGAGCAGTGCACGGAGGCCAGCGCCCCGCCGTCCCAGGACAGCAGCGCGCCCGTCTGGAGGTCGACGCCCTCCGCGGACAGCACCGAGCGGGCCTCGACCGCGTCCGGCTCGCCGAGCAGCAGGTGCGCGAACGACACCGGGTAGACGCCGAGGTCGAGCAGCGCGCCGCCGCCCAGCGCCGGGTCGCGCAGCCGGTGCGCGGGCGGAAAGGGGCCCGCCAGCCCGAAGTCGGCCTGAACGGTGCGGACTTCGCCGATCGCCCCGGCGTCGACCAGCGCCTTCAGCCGGCGTACCAGCGGATTGCAGTACATCCACATGGCCTCCATCAGGAAGCGGTCCCGATCGCGTGCCAGCGCGACCAGTTCCTCCGCCTCCCGCGCGTTCAACGTGAACGCCTTCTCGCACAGCACGTTGCGCCCGGCCTCAAGGCACAGCCCGGCCGCCGCGCGGTGCGCCGCGTGCGGGGTGGCGACGTACACGACGTCGATGTCCTCGTCCTGGGCCAGCGCCTCCCAGCCGCCGTAGGCCCGGGGAATGCCGAACCGTTCGGCGAACGCCCGTGCCGCGTCCTCGGTGCGCGAGGCCACCGCCACGACCTCGGCGTCCGGCAGATCCACCAGGTCCGCCGCGAACGCGGACGCGATGCCGCCCGTCGCCAGGATCCCCCACCGCACGCTCTGCTCCGCCATTCCGGCCCCGCCCTCGCTCATGCATACCTCGGCACTGTGTACGAACTGAGAGCATAGGTGCCAGTTCAACCACACGGGTCGGCCGCACAGGCCACAAGGGGAGGGGACCCATGCCCGAACGCGCGGCGGCACCGGCATCCGAGACGGCGGACCGGTCCGCGGGCGGCGAACCCGCGCGCCGCACGGCACGCCGTACCGGCCGGCTCGTCACCCTCGTCCTCGGCGGCCTCACCGCCACACCCCCGCTCGCGATGGACATGTACCTCCCGGCGCTGCCGGAGGTCACCCGCTCCCTGCACGCGCCCGCCGCCACCGTGCAGCTCACCCTCACCGCCTGCCTGGCCGGCATGGCGCTCGGGCAACTGGTGGTCGGTCCGATGAGCGACCGCTGGGGCCGCCGCCGCCCGCTGCTGGCCGGCCTCGCCGTCTACGTCGTCGCCACCGCCCTCTGTGCGGCGGCGCCCACCGTCGAGGCGCTGGTCGCGCTCCGGCTGGCGCAGGGACTGGCCGGGGCGGCCGGCATCGTGATCGCCCGGGCCGTCGTCCGCGACCTGTACGACGGCGTCGCGATGGCCCGCTTCTTCTCCACCTTGATGCTGATCTCCGGCGTCGCCCCCATCGTGGCGCCCCTGATCGGCGGTCAGATCCTGCGGGTGACGGACTGGCGGGGCGTGTTCGCCGTCCTCACCGTGGTCGGGGCGGTGCTGGCCGCGGTGGTCTGGCTGCGGCTCCCCGAGACCCTGCCGGCGGCCACCACCCGAGTGCCGACCGACGGTACGGAACCGAAGGCGCACGGGCGGCAGGACGGCGGGGTCGGCGCGGCCCTGCGCGCCATGCGGGGGCTCCTCGCCGACCTGCCGTTCACCGGCTACCTGCTCACCGGCGGCTTCGCCTTCGCCGCCCTGTTCGCCTACATATCCGCCTCACCGTTCGTCATCCAGGACATCTACGGCGCGTCCCCGCAGACCTTCAGCCTGCTGTTCGGGCTCAACTCCGTCGGCCTGGTCGTCGTCGGGCAGATCAACGGCAAGCTGCTGGTCGGCCGGGTCAGCCTGGACCGGGTGCTGGCCGTCGGGCTCGCGGTCACCGTGCTCGCGGCGGGTGCCCTGCTGCTGATGACCCTCGGTGCCTTCGGACGGGTCGGTCTCGCGCCCGTCGCCGCCGCGCTCTTCGTCCTGATGTCCTCGATGGGCCTCACCCTTCCCAACGCCCAATCACTCGCCCTGCTGCGTACCCGGCACGCGGCCGGCTCCGCCTCCGCGCTGCTCGGCGCCTCGTCCTTCCTCATCGGGGCGATCGCCTCCCCGCTCGTCGGCGTCGCCGGGGAACACACCGCCGCGCCGATGGCCGTCGTCCAACTGGCGGGCGCGGTGACGGCCACCGCCTGCTTCACGGCAATGTGCCGCCCCTGGAGGGCCCGTGCGGCCGGAGTGAAGCGGGGCGGCCTCGGCTCCGACGAGACGGGCGAGACACGGGCCGAGGAGATGCGAGCCGAGGGGGCGCGGGCTGTGGACAACCGGGTCGATGGAGGCGCGGGCTGAGGTGACGCGGGCCGTGCAGGCGTGGGCTGAGGAGATACGGGCCGTGGGTGCGCGGGTCGTGGAGAGGCGGGGCGTGGAGGTGCGGGCCGAGGATATGTGGGACGAGGACGCGAGGGACGAGAAGAGGCGGGCCGTGGCGATGTGGGCCGAGAAGACGGAGGCCAGGAAGGCGCGGGCCGAGAAGACGGAGGCCGGGAAGGCGCGGGCCGAGGGGGCGCGGGACGTGGAGATGCGGGCCGAAGACCTGAGGGACGAGGACGTGCGGGACGAGAAGAGGCGGGCCGTGGCGATGTGGGACGAGGACGTGCGGGGCGAGAAGCCGGGGGAGGAGAGCTGAGCGCGCTGAGACTGCGGGTCGACACACCCGAACGTGCCGGCCTCGACCCCGTGGAACTCCAGCACCTCGTCCAGGAGGTACGCGGCCTCACCGTCGGCGACCGCCCCTGGGCGCCGGGCGTCGTCGTGGTCGCCGGGCGCGGACCGGTGATCGCCGTGCGGGAGGCCGCGGGCTGGGCGGTCCGGTACACCGCGTACGACGCCACGACGGACCGCGGTGTCGAGCCGGAGCCCGCGGCCCGGGTGCCGATGACCCTCGACACGCCGTTCGACCTGGCGTCCCTCACCAAGCTGTTCACGGCCGTCGCGACCTTGCAGCAGATCGAGCGGGGCACCATCGGCCTCGACGCCCCGGTCGGCGCCGTTCTGCCGGAGTTCCGGGCGGTGGCCCGACGCGGCGTCACGGTGCGTCAGCTGCTCACCCACACCTCGGGGCTACGGCCCGAACTGCCGCTGTACGACTGCCGGGACGACGCGGCCCGGCTCGCGCTGCTCCGCGCGGAGGTGCCCACGGCGCCGGCGGGCAGGTACCGCTACTCGGACCTGAACATGCTGCTCCTCCAACTCCTGCTGGAGCGGATCACCGGGCGCGGCCTGGACGTCCTGATCCAGCAGGGGATCACCCGGCCGCTGGGGATGACGGCGACCCGGTTCGGACCCTGTCCGGGCGCCGCGGCCACCGAGGACCAGCGGCGGCCGTGGGCCAAGGCCGACCGGGGGATGCTGCGGGGTGTGGTCCACGACGAGAACGCGTGGGCGCTCGGCGGGGTGGCCGGTCACGCGGGGCTGTTCTCCACGGGCGGGGACCTGGCGGTGTTCTGCCGGACGCTGCTGACCGGCGGACAGTACGGTCCGGCCCGCATCCTGAGCCCCGACATCGTGACGCTGCTGCTGACCCCGCCGGGGCTGGGCTTCGCCGTGGACCAGCGCTGGTTCATGGGGGAGTTGGCGGGACGGGGAGCCGCCGGGCACACGGGTTTCACCGGCACCTCGCTGGTCCTCGACCGGGCGACCGACACGTTCCTGGTGCTGCTGGCGAACACGGTGCACCCCCGCAGACGCCCCCCGGACAACACCCCAAGAGCCCGCGCAGCAACCCACCTGTCCCAAGCAACACACACCTAACCCACCCCGCCAGGGGCGCGGGGAACTGCGCGCCAAGCCACAACGCACCCGCACTCACCCACTGACCGTAGCCGCCCCAGGGGCGCGGGGAACTGCGCGCTCAGCCCCCACGCACCCGCACAGGCCCGACACCGGACCCCCACGGCGCTCGCCCTCGCTTCCCCCCGGCCCATCTGCACACGCGCACCGGCCGCAGCCCACCCAGGGGCGCGGGGAACTGCGCGCTCAGCCCCCACGCACCCGCACAGGCCCGACACCGGACCCCCACGGCGCTCGCCCTCGCTTCCCCCCGGCCCATCTGCACACGCGCACCAGCCGCAGCCCACCCAGGGGCGCCAAGCCCCCACGCACCCGCACAGGCCCGACACCCGAACCCCCACGGCGCTCACCCCTACAATCGCCCCGTGAACGAACCTTCGGCCGAAAGACTCCGCGCCGCGCTGGCCGCCCTGCTCGACGGTCTCCCCCCGTCGCAGGCCGCCGCCGCCGTGGAGCGGCTGATCACCGCCTACCGGGGCGCCACCCCCACCGCCGCACCGATCCTCCGCGACCGCGCCGACGTCGCCGCGTACGCCGCGTACCGCATGCCCGCGACCTTCGAGGCCGCGCGCCGCGCACTCGCCGCGTTCGCGGGCGCGGTGCCCGGCTGGGCACCGGCAGGCCACACGGACGTCGGCGGCGGGACCGGCGCCGCGACCTGGGCGGTCAGCGCCACCTGGGCGGGCACCCGGCCGGTGACCGTGCTGGACTGGGCGGAGCCCGCGCTCACGCTGGGCCGGGAGATCGCCGCCGAACAGCCGACGCTGCGCGACACCCGCTGGCGGCGGGAACGGATCGGCGCCGCCCTCACCCTCGACCCCGTCGACCTCGTCACCGTGTCCTACGTACTCAACGAGCTGTCCACGGCCGACCGCGCCGCCCTCGTCGACGCCGCAGCGACCGCCGCACGGGCCGTAGTGATCGTCGAGCCCGGCACCCCCGACGGCCACGCCCGTGTCATCGAGGCCCGGAACCGGCTGATCGACGCCGGGTTCAGGATCGCCGCGCCCTGCCCGCACAGCGCCGGCTGCCCGCTCGTGCCCGGCGCCGACTGGTGCCACTTCTCCGCCCGGGTCAGCCGCTCCTCCCTGCACCGGCAGGTCAAGGGCGGCTCGCTGCCGTACGAGGACGAGAAGTTCAGCTACGTCGCCGCCACCCGCCTCCCGGCGGTACCGGCGCCCGCCCGGATCGTCCGCCGCCCGCAGCTGCGCAAGGGACAGGTCCTGCTCGACCTGTGCGAGGCCGCCGAACGGCTGCACCGCGCGACGGTCACCAAACGCCACGGCGATCTGTACAAGGCGGCGCGGGACGCGGACTGGGGCGACCCCTGGCCGCCCGCCGCACCGGACCCCATGGGTTAGCTTCACCCCATGGTCAAGAAGCCCGCCCCGGACGCCAGCCGCCGCAGCGAGAGGTCCCGCCGCGCGATCTACGCCGCCGCCCTCGCCCTCGTCGCCGAGGTCGGGTACCCGAAGACCACCGTAGAGGCGATCGCCGCGCGGGCCGGGGTCGGCAAGCAGACCATCTACCGGTGGTGGCCGGCCAAGGCGGACGTCCTGCTGGAGGCGTTCCTGGATCTGGCCGAGCAGTCGGCCCGCGACCTGGGCCAGGCACCGTACACGATCCCCGACACCGGGGACGTCGCCGCCGACCTCAAGGCGGTGCTGCGGGACACGGTCGACGAACTGCTCGACCCCCGGTTCGAGGCGCCCGCCCGCGCCCTCGCCGCCGAGGGCCTGGTCAACGAGCAGCTGAGCCGCGATCTCGTCGGCAAACTGCTCGAACCACAGCTTCTGCTGTACGTCGACCGGCTCCGCTCCGCCCAGGACGCGGGGCAGGTACGGGCGGACGTGGACCCACGCATCGCCCTGGAGCTGTTCGTGTCGCCGCTGGCCCAGCGCTGGCTCCAGCACACCGGACCGATCTCGTACGCGTACACGGACACCCTGGTCGACTACGCCCTCCACGGTCTGGCCCCGCGCTGACCGCACCCCTCCCGGACGGGGCCCGCGGTCCCCCGGGGCGCCGGATGGTGGGACCATGGGGCATGTTGTCCGCACACCAGCGAGGCGAGGGGATTGATGAGCGCGACGTTCGGCGGCCGGTCCGGCCGGCAGGGCAAACTCTCCCAGTGGCTGCGGGGCCGCCGCACGTCACCGACCGCCGACACCGGCGGCCGTGAGGAACTGCTGCTCGCCGCCGCCGCAGCCGGACTGCCCCTCGCGCCCGCCGCGCACCCCGCTCCCGGATACCGCTGTTCCTGCGATCGCGTCGGCTGTCCCACTCCCGCCCGGCACCCGGTGTCGTTCGCGTGGCAGACGCAGTCCACCACCGACCGCGCCCAGATCGAGCGCTGGGCCCGGCACCAGCAGCAGGCCAACTTCATCACCGCGACCGGCATGGTGCACGACGTCCTCGACGTGCCCCTGGAGGCCGGCCGGCAGGCGCTGCGGCGGCTGCTCGACTCCGGCGTCGAGGTCGGCCCGGTCGCCGAGAGCGACGACGGCCGCATGCTGTTCTTCACCCTCACCCGCGGTACCCCCGAGGACGAGGACGAGTGGTGGCCGTGCGAGCTGGACTGCCACCCCGAGACCATGGACGAGCACCCCGGGCTGCGCTGGCACTGCCGCGGCTCGTACGTGCTGGTGCCGCCCGCCCGGCTGCCCGGCGACGACGGCCGGCAGGTGCGCTGGGTACGCGGCCCTGAACACGCGCTGCCCGACCCCCTGACCCTCCTGGAAGCCCTGACCGACGCCTGCGCCCGCCACGCAGACACCCAACCCCACCCCACACCCCCCACCTGGCCCCTACGCCACTAGCCCCCAAGGACCGCAGAAAACCAGGGCCAGGACAGCGCCCCGAAGGGGCGCGGGGAACTGCGCGCCCAACCACGACGCACCCGCAGAGGACCAGGGCGCAGCACAGCCCGCTGGGCCCCGATCCGCGGGGCAGGACAGCGCGCCCCGAAGGGGCGCGGGGAACTGCGCGCCCAACCACGACGCACCCGCAGAGGACCAGGGCGCAGCACAGCCCGCTGGGCCCCGATCCGCGGGGCAGGACAGCGCGCCCCAAAGGGGCGCGGGGCTGTATCGATATGCGGCTCCGCCGCGCGGGCGCGCCCAGCCCCAACGCACCCGCAGAAAACCACACCACATCACAACCACGCCGCCAAACACCGCACCCGCAGACAACAACGCCGCAGCACAACCACGCCACCCCACCCGGCCAAACCCAGCGGAGCGCTCAGTCGCCCTGCGCCCCCGTCAGCCCCTGAACCCGCCCCAGCAGCGACACCTGTCCGCCCCCAGAACCGGAACCACGCTTCGGATCGAGGGCGACCTCGTTGGAGACGAACTCCAGGGTCAGCGACTGCTTGATCTCGCCCTTCGTCAGGGCCTGCACATCCTCGCCCGGCGCCGGCACGGAGACCCCCGCGGCAGCGGTCTGCTTCTCGAAGTGGCGTGTGGTGAAGAACACCAGCGCCCCACCGTCGGCCGTGCGCAGCGCGAGCGGCGCGTAGTCGCCGTCGGTCAGCGGCTCGTCGATGTACTGCCGGGCCAGCCCCGGCTTGCTGGCCTGCCGTTCACGCGTGGCGCGCCAGTCGCTGGTGTGCACGCCGTCCGCGAAGACGCTGCCGCCGCTCTTCAGATACGTCGCGTACCGCTCGCTCAGTTCGCCCGGCGCGACGGACAGGTCGGCCGATCCGGCCGGGACGGCCTCGGCCCAGCCGTCCTCGTCGAGCTTGAACTCGGGCAGCTTGTCCGGGGCGACGAGCGTGAGGTACGCCACCTGGAACGGCTCGCTCAGGGCGTCGCGGGTGAACACGAACAGCCAGCGGGCGCTGCCGCCCTTGTTGGCGGTGGTGTCGGCGACGAACCAGCGGGGCCAGCCGGCCTTCTTGGGGATGGTGAACTCGGCGTCCGACAGCTCCAGCGGCTGGTGCCCGGGGTTGCCGCCCGGATGGTTCGCGTGTCCCGCCTTCAGCCGGGCCCCGTCGATGTCGGCGAGCGCGCCGGTGACGTGGTCGGCGTCCAGGGAGCTGTCGTACGCCTTGTCCGCCGCGTTGTAGGCGTCGGTGAACTCCTCCAGCGCCTTCGCGGCCTCGGCCTTGCTGGTGGCCGGGAGCACTTCGCGCTCGCCGTGCACCACCACGCATCCGCTCGCCGTCAGCGACAAGGCGGTCAGCGAGGCCGCTATGAGTGCCGTCCGGTCACGCCCGCGGCGCCCGCGCGGACTGCGATCCCTGGTCATGAGGTCCCGTCACCTTCCTCTTCCCGGAGCCGAACCCTACCGGGAGCGAAGGCCGTTCGAACGCCGGGTTCCCGCTCCGCGCCCGCACCGTGACCGGAGGACGGTGTCAGCCCGTGTCACGGACCGCGGCCGGCGCCGGCCGCGGCCGGCTTCCTGCGGTGCCCGGGCGGGACGGCACGAGGAACAGGGCCAGCGTGGGGATCAGATAGAGCAGCCACACCGTGACCTGCACGACGGTCGGGTCGGGCTGGAAGTTGAGGACGCCCTTCAGGAGCGTGCCGTACCAGCTGTCCGGCGGGATGGTGCCGCTGATGTCGAAGGCCAGGTCGCGGATGCCGGGGATCCAGTCGGCCTCCTGGAGGTCGTGGACGCCGTACGCGAGCACGCCCGCCGCGACCACCACCAGCATGCCGCCGGTCCAGGTGAAGAACCGGGCGAGGTTGATCTTCAGGGCGCCCCGGTAGAACAGCCAGCCCAGCAGGACGGCGGTGGCAAGCCCCAGGGCGACGCCGATCAGCGGGCGCGGGGTGCCGTCGCTGGCCGCGTGCACGGACGCCCACACGAACAGCGCGGTCTCCAGACCTTCGCGGCCCACCGCGAGGAACGCCGTGGCGACCAGCGCCCCCGTGCCCATGGCGAGCGCCGCGTCCAGCCTGCCGTGCAGTTCGGAGCGCAGGTGCCGGGCGGTGCGCCGCATCCAGAAGACCATCCAGGTCACCAGGGCCACCGCGACGATCGACAGCGAACCGCCGAGCGCTTCCTGGGCCTCGAACGTCAGCTCCTGGGAGCCGAATTCGAGCGCGCACCCGAAGCCCATGGCGATGGCGATGGCGATGCCGATGCCGATCCAGATCGGTTTCAGCGCGTCCCGGCGCCCGGTCTTGACCAGATAGGCGATCAGGATGCACACGACGAGGCTGGCCTCCAGCCCCTCGCGCAGACCGATCAGATAGTTGGAGAACACGGGTCACGCCTCCTCGGTCAGCAGCGTCCGGCCCCACCAGTCGTCCGCGTCGCGGACGCCGGGCGGGATCGCGAAGACAGCAGAACCCACATGCTGGATGTACTCGTTGAGCGCGTCCGACGCCGCCAGCCGGCGCTGGAGCGGAATGAACCCCTTGCGGGGGTCGCGCTGGTAGGCGAGGAAGAACAGGCCCGCGTCGAGCCGGCCGAGTCCGTCGGTGCCGTCGGTGAAGGAGTAGCCCCGGCGCAGGATCGTGATCCCGCCGTTGGCGTCGGGGTGGGCGAGCCGGACGTGCGCGGTCGGTTTCATGGCCTTCAGGAACGGCTCGTCGTGCTCGTTGGGCTTGCCGACCGGGGCGCCCTCGCCCTTGTCCCGGCCGAAGACGTCCTCCTGCTCCTGGAGCGAGGTCCGGTCCCAGGTCTCGATGTTCATGCGGATGCGCCGCGCGACGAGATACGACCCGCCGGTCATCCACGCCGGCCCGTCCTGGCCGCCGACCCAGACGTGCTGGTCCAGCCGGTCCTTCTCGGTGCCCGCGATGTTGCGGGTGCCGTCCTTGAAGCCGAAGAGGTTGCGCGGGGTCTGGGCGTGCGGGGTCGTCGACGACGTCTTGCCGAAGCCGAGCTGCGACCAGCGGACGGCGACCTTGCCGAAGCCGATGCGGGCCAGGTTGCGGATGGCGTGCACGGCGACCTGCGGATCGTCGGCGCATGCCTGGATGCACAGGTCGCCGCCGGTGCGTGTGGCGTCGAGGTTGTCGCCGGGGAACTTGGGCAGGTCGACGAGGGCGGCGGGCCGCCGGTCCGCGAGCCCGAACCGGTCGAACAGGGACGGCCCGAACCCGAGGGTGAGGGTGAGCCGGGACGGCTTGAGGCCCAGTGCCTCGCCGGTGTCGTCGGGCGGCGCCTCGGCCAGTCCGCCGTAGGCGCCCTCGCCGACGGTGCGGCCCGCGGTCATCCGGCGGGCGGCGGCCGTCCAGTCCTTGAGGAGTTGGACGAACGCGGCGCGGTCGTCGGTCTTCACGTCGAACGCGGCGAAGTGCAGCCGGTCCTGCACGGGCGTGGCGATGCCCGCCTGGTGGTCGCCGTGGAAGCCGACCGCGGTGCCCGTCTCGGCGGCGGCCGGGTCGGCGTCCTGGCCGGTGCGGGTCATCGCGACGGCGCCGCCGGCCGTGGCGGCGCCGAGCGCGAGCCCGGCGCCGCCCCAGCCGATCAGCGCGCGTCGTGAGGGGCTGCCGCCCCGCTGGTTCTGCGGCATCTGCGTCATCTCGTCCCCGCCTACTTCACGACCGCGGCGGCGAGCTTGGACAGCGGCTCGGCGAGCGCGTTCACCGCGTCCGACAGCTCCTTGCGCTGCTGCTCGGTGACCTTGTCGTAGGAGACGAACGCGTAGGAGGTCTTGTCGGCGCTGTCGGAGCGGTACTTGTCGAGCAGGGCGTCGAGCGCCGCGAACTGCTTGTCCAGCTCACCGGTCAGCGCCGCGTCGTTGGCCGAGGCGACCGGCTTGAGCAGGTCGTACGCCTTCTGCGCGCCCTCGACGTTGCCCTTGAAGTCGACGAGGTCGGTGTGCGCGTAGCGGTCCTCCTCGCCGGTGACCTTGCCGGTGGCGACCTCGTCGAGCAGTTCCTTGGCGCCGTTGGCCATGGAGGTCGGGGTGATCACCGCGGTGCCGACCCGCTTCTGCCAGTCCTTCAGATCGGTGAGGAGCTGGTCGGCGAGGGTCTTCTCCTCGGCGCCGATCTTCTTGTCGTGCCAGAGGGACTTCTCCAGGCGGTGCCAGCCGGTCCACTTCTGGCCCTCTTCGAGCCCGTCCTCGCGGACGTCGACCCTGGGGTCGATGTCGCCGAAGGACTCGGCGACCGGTTCGGTGCGTTCCCAGCCGAGCCGGGAGGGGGCGTAGGCCCGCTTCGCGGCCTCCAGGTCGCCGTCCTTGATCGCCTGGACGAAGGTCTCGACCCTCGGCAGCGTCTCGTCGGCCTGGTCCTGCGCGTACTGGCGGTACTCGGCGACCGCCTTGTCCAGCTTGGGGTCCCGCTTGGCGGTGCTGCCGCCGGTGACCGTCAGCTTCTGGCGTACGCCGTGGCCCTTCATGCCCGGGCGGCAGGCGATCTCGTACGAGCCGGCCTTCACCTCGGCGGTCAGCGTGTACTTGGTGCCCGGACCGATGTTCTCCTTCTCGGAGACGATCCGGTCGTCCGGGAAGAGGATCTCGACCTCGGTGGCCCGGGAGCCCTTGTTCTCTATCCGGAGGGTGACCTGGCCGGCCGGGACCGAGGTGGCCGAGGTGTCGCACGTGGTGTCGGCGGCGGTCACCTGGATCGCGTTGCCGTCCTTCGCGTCGCTCTTCGCGGTGCAGGCCGTGAGGGCGGTCAGGGCGGCGACGGCGGTGGCCGCGGTGACGGTGAGGCGGGCGGCACGCATGCGGGCTCCAAGCGGGAAGCAGTCTGGTGAGGCTGGCCTAACTTATCTGAGGCTTGCCTCACCCATACCCCTCCGGGCGGTGATTCAGCTCTCACTGGAAGATCACAGACACGGCTTGATCTCGACGGCTCAAAATCGCCGCCAAGGGCGGGTAATGGGGAGGTCAAGCGGTGCGTCGCGGGGTGATCAGGACGGCCCCGGTGCGGGGGTGCGGGAACACCTCGACGGGCTGCTCGTAGACGTCCGACAGCAGCCGCTCGTCGAACACCTGCGCAGGCGGGCCCTCGGCCGCGACGCGCCCCGCGCACAGGATCGCGACCCGGTGCGCGTAGGCCGCCGCCAGGGCCAGGTCGTGCAGCACCACGACCACCGCGTCACCGGCGCGCGCCCGCTCCCGGCACAGCCGCAGCACCGACTCCTGATGCTTCAGGTCGAGCGCGGCGGTCGGCTCGTCCAGCAGGAGCAGCGGCGCGTGCTGGGCGAGCACCCGGGCGAGCGCCACCCGGGCCCGTTCCCCGCCGCTGAGCGCGGAGAACGGCCGCAGCGCGAAGCCGGTGACCTCCGTCGCCGCCATCGCCCGCGCCACCGCGAGGTCGTCCTCCGCGGGGGAGGAGGCGTGCGGCGCGCGGCCCATCCGGACCACCTCCTCCACCGTGAAGGGGAAGGACAGCGCCGACGACTGGGGGAGCACGGCCCGGCGCAGGGCGAGTTCGGCCGCGGACCACTGCGGTGCGGGGCGGCCGTGGATGCGTACGACGCCCGCGGCCGGGGTGAGGTCGGCCGCGAGGGCGCTCAACAGGGTCGACTTCCCGGCGCCGTTGGGGCCGACGAGGGCGAGCAGTTCACCGGCGCGTGCGGACAGGTCGACGCCGTCCAGCACGGTACGGCCACCCAGGCGGACGCACACCCCCTCCGCCTCGGCGACCACGGTCCCGGTCCCGACCGGCCCGGGGGCGACGGCCCTGCCACGCAACAGCCTCACAAGCGAACCCTTTCGATCGGCCCCCAGGGGGCGGTGTCTGCGACGCGGACGGGCGGGGTACCCCCGGGCCGGGCCCGGCCGGCCCACCGCACCGGCGACCGGCCGCCCGCGCCCGGACTCGGCCGGGGCCGGTCGGCAGGGGGCCGTCGAGACCGGCGGGGCGACCGGCGCCGTGCCCCCGGCGCGGCGGCCGGGGCCGGTCCGGTCCCCGGCTCCAGCCTCCTCCGGGCGGCGTGGCCGTGGCGGCGGCACCCGGTCGCCGCGGTCGCCGCGGCGGCGCCGGTCGGCCCGGCCGCGGTGGGGGTGCGGACCCGGGTGTCGTTCGGTGTGGTCGTGGCAGGGGCTCCGGCGGGCGTGGTAGCGGTGGGGCCCCGGCGGGTGCGCACGCGGCAGGTGGGCGGGTCGGTGTACACCGCCCGTGCGACCTCGGTGAGCGTCCGGGCCGGCGCCCACAGGCCCAGCCGGCTCGCCTCCGCGACGGTCTTGGACCAGTCCTCCGGGACGGGCGAGCCGAGGGCGCCGGCCGGCGCGCCCGCCATCGTCGCGATCGAGTCGCAGTCGCGGCCGTAGTCGACCGCGCCCAGCACCGCCTGCCGGTAGTCGCCGTCGGCCACCGGCAGCATGCCGAGCGCGATCGGACGTCGATCGGCGGGTGTCATGCCCAACCACCCTGTCTGCGGCGGGTTCTGCGCAGGAGCCAGAAGAAGAACGGGCTGCCGAGCAGTGCGGTCAGCACGCCGAGCGGGAGTTCGGCGGGCGCGGCCACCGTACGGGCCGTCAGATCGGCGCCCAGCAGCACCAGCGCGCCGAGCAGCGCGCTCGCCGGGATGAGGAACCGGTGCCCCGGTCCTGCCGCCATCCGCAGCAGATGCGGTATGACGAGGCCGACGAAGGAGATGATCCCGGCGACGCTCACCGCCGCCGCGGTCAGCAGGGCGATGACCAGCACCAGCATGAGCCGCAGCCGCTCCACGTCCACGCCCAGGTGCCGCGCGGGCCGCTCGCCCAGCGCCAGCAGGTCGAGCCGGCGGGCGTGGCCCGGGGCCAGCGCGAGCCCCAGCACCGCACAGGGCAGCACGGCCAGCACCTTGGGCCAGGTCGCCTGGGACAGCGAGCCGAGCTGCCAGAAGGTGATCTGGTTGACGGCGGCGGTGTCCGCGAAGAACAGGAACAGCCCGATCAGCGCGCCCGCGAAGGCGTTCACCGCGATCCCGGTGAGGATCAGCGTCACCACCTCGGTGCGCCCGCCGGAGCGCGACATCCCGTACACCAGCAGGACCGTGCCGAGGCCCGCCGCGAACGCGAACGCGGACACCGTCCAGTCGCCGAGGAAGTCGAGCCCGAACGCGATCGCCGCGACCGCGCCGACCGCCGCGCCCGAGGAGACGCCGATGACGCCGGGCTCGGCGAGCGGATTGCCGAAGACGCCCTGCATCAGCGCCCCGGCGCAGCCCAGCGAGGCGCCGACGAGCAGCGCCAGCACGATCCGCGGGAAGCGGACGTTCCACAGCACCGACTCGGCCACCCGGTCCAGCGCGGAGCCGCCGAGGCCCGCCCGGTGCAGCACGGAGCCGAGCACGTCGCCGGTCGGGATCGGATAGGCGCCGAGGCCCGCGGCCACCGGGACGAGCACCAGCAGGGCGGCGAGCAGCCCGGCGGTGAGCAGCCAGGCCGTGGAGTGCCCGCGGCGCGCGGGGGTCTCGGCGGTCTCGGCGGTCCGCCCGGCCGGTTCGTCGAGCACGGTCACTCGGCACCGTCCCGGTACAGCTGCGCCACCACCGTGGCGAGCACCTGGTCGGTGCGCGGCCCGTAGTTCAGCAGCACCCCGTCCTCGACGGACACGATCCGCCGGTTCATCCCGGCCGGCGTCTGTGCGACACCGGGGATCTTCACCAGTCCGTCGATCCCGCCGACCGACTCAAGTCCCTTGGCCATCACGAGGATCGCGTCGGGCGCGGCCTCGGCCAGCGCCTCGGTGGTGATCGCGGTGAAGTCCTTCGTCAGGCCCGACTCGACCCCGGCGTCGATGGCCCCGGCGGCCTCCAGCAGGGAGGTCGCGCCCGAGCCCCGGCCGCCGATGAGATAGACGGAGGCGGAGCCGCGCAGATAGAGGAAGGCGACCCGGGGCCGCTCGGCGCGCTCCGGAACCGTCGTGCGTACGGCGGCGATCCGCCGCTCCGTGCGCCGGGTCAGCTCCGTGCCGGCGGCCGGGACGCCGAGCGCGCCGGCCACCGCCCGGATGCGCGGGCCCACGTCGTCCAGGCCCCGGGCCGCGGCGACCACGAGGACCGGCACCCCGGCGGCGCGGATCTGGTCCATGGCCTCCTTGGGTCCTGTGGTCTGCTCGGCGAGGACCAGATCGGGCCGCAGGGAGAGCACGCTCTCCGCGGACACGTCGTGGTTGCGGGTCACCACCGGGAGCCGTGCCGCCTGAGCGAAGGTGGCGGTGACATCGCGGGCGACGACCCGGTCGCCGAGTCCGAGGGTGAACACGATCTCGCTGAGGCTGCCGGAGAGCGGCACGATGCGCCGCGCCTGGCGCACCGTCACCGTGCCGCCGTCGGCCGAGGCGACGGTGACGGGCAGTTTCGGCGCGGGGGTGGCGGTCAGCGGCTCGACGCGGTCGGCCGTGCCGGTCGTCGAGGTGCCCCCGGTCCTGCCCGGTTTCCCGGTCGGTTCCGCGGCTTCGGGGGAGCCGCCGCAGCCGGTCACGGCCATGGTGAGGGCGAGCACGGAGACCAGTGCTCCCGCCAGTCGGGTGCGCAAGCGTCGCACGGTCCTGTCCCGTTCCCTTCGGTTGCTTCCAGAGACTGCCAGGTTGAGCTTAGGTTAGCCTTACCTTCGTTCGCTACCGGTCGTCGTATCCGGAGGACCACCCATGCCCACGCCCCCGCGGCACCCGATCGCCGTGTTGTGCGCGGCCCTTCTGGGCGCCCTGCTGCTCCCGGTCACCGCCGCGCACGCCGAGAGCCGCACCGTCCAGGGCGGCCGCCTCGACTGGGGCGTCAAGTCGTCGTTCCAGAGCTATGTCACCGGGCCGGTCGCCCAGGGCGGTTACTCGCTCACCGGCGGCGCGGCCACCGTGGGCAGCAGCCAGTTCCGCTTCCCCTCGGCGACCGGCACCTACGACGGGGCCACCGGGGCGTTCGCCGCGTCCTTCGCGGGCGGCGTGCACTTCGTCGGACACCGCGCAAGCGACGGCACATACCGGCTCGACCTCACGCTCAGCCGCCCCACCGTCCGGATCTCCGGCGCCACCGGCACCCTCTATCTGGACGTCACCGGCAGGGCGAAGGACACCGGGAAGGTCACGACCTCCGCACAGGTGCCCTTCGCCACGCTCGCCCTGGGCGGCATCGACATGCGCGGCGGTGGCACGGCCGTCGTCCTGAACAACGTGCCCGCCACGCTGACCGCCCAGGGCGCCACGTCCTTCGCCGGCTATTACCCGGCCGGCACCGCCCTGGACCCGGTCAGCCTGGCCGCCGACGTCAAGGCGGCCGCACGGCCCACGCCCACACCGACGCCCACCGCGAGCGAACCGGCCCGGACGAAGGCGCCGTCGAAGGGCGGCGCGATCGCGGACGGCGCCGTCGACTGGGGCGTGCGCCGCACCTTCCGGGAGTACGTCACCGGCGACATCGCCCGCGGCGAGTGGACCCTGAGCGACGGCGCCCGGGACGGCGGGGCCCTCTTCCGCTTCCCCGCGGGCAGCGGCACCTACCGCGGCGGCGAGCTGACCGCGAGCTTCGACGGCGTGGTCGCCTTCACCGGCGACCACGGCCTCGACCTGCGGCTGAGCGGCGTCCGGGTCACCGTCGCGGACGGCAGGGGCACCCTCTACGCCGATGTGGGCGGCGCCGACTTCACCGGCAAGAAGGTCCCCCTGGTGACCTTCCCCGCACCGGACTTCACCGCCCGTGACGGACTGGCCCTGCTCACCGAGGCCCCGGCGAAGCTCACCGCCGAGGGCGCGCGGGCCTTCGGCGGACGGTACCCGAAGGGCACCGAGATGGACCCGGTCTCGCTGGCCGTCGCCCTCACCGACGACGCCGCACTGCCCGCGCTGCCCGACCTGGGCAGCGCGGCAGGCCCGACGCCGTCGGCCACACCGGCCCCCACCCCGAAGACCGCGGCGGAGCCGGTCGCGGCCGATTCTGCGGACGACGGCGCCCCCGTCCTGCCCCTCACCCTCGCGGCGGCCGGCCTGCTGCTGGCCGGCGCGGGCACGGCGGTCGCCGTCCACCGGCGCCGCACCCGCCCGGCGGCCGACGAGAACTGAACCCGCCCCAACCGAGCCCAACCAACCCCAGACCACCCCAACCGATCTGACTGATCCGACCCGATCCGCACCCCGACCAAGGAGACGGAACCACCCATGCCTGTCACCACCCCGAGACGCCTCGCCCTCGCCGCCGCCGTCGCGGTCGCCCTGGGCGTCGGCGCCTTCCCCGCGACCAGCGCCTCCGCCGCCGAAGTCCCGCTCAGCGGCTACGAGTTGACCTGGGGCATCAAGCAGTCGTACCGCACGTACGTGACCGGATTCGCGGCCGGCGCCTTCACGCCCGCGGACGGCGCGGCCCAGGCGGCCGGCAACGGCGCCTTCACCTTCGTCCGGGGCACGGGCGGCTATGACTCCGACGCGCACACCGTGTCCCTCGGCTTCGAGGGCAGCCTGAAGATCAAGTCCGAGCTGCACGGCTTCGAACTGACCCTCAGCGACGTCAGGTTCGACAGCAAGGACGCCGAGATCACCGCGGACGTCACCCGCGCGGGCAGCACCACGCAGGACGTACCGCTCGCGACGGTCGCGGTCACACGCCAGATGACGGACATGGCGACCACGCTCACCAAGGAGGCCGCGGACGTCTTCGGCAGCGCGGGCTACGAGGGCGCGGCCGGCGACCCGCTGACGGTGGTCCAGACGACGTCCCCGTCCCCGTCGGCGTCGGAGACGACCTCACCGACACCCACGCCCACTCCGCCCCCCACCGCGAGCGAGAGCCCCGCGCCGTCCTCCCCGTCGGCGACCGCGAGCACCACGTCCTCCCCGACGGTCACGCCCGGCGCGTCCGCCTCCGAACCGGCCCCCGCCCAGGGCGAGATAGCCGACGGCACGCTCACCTGGGGCGTGAAGGAGTCCTTCCGCGGCTACGTCGTCGACGGGGCGGCCCACGGCGCCATCACGGTGTCCGACGGCGCCACCCAGGCCACCGGCAACGGGGCGTTCACCTTCCCCGACGCGACCGGCGACTACGACACCGACGCCGGCACCCTCGACGCCGCCTTCGAGGGCGCGGTCACCTTCAAGGGCCACGAGAGCAACGGGAGTTACGGCCTGGACCTGACGCTCAGCGGCATCCGGGTGCGGCTCGACGGCGGCTCGGGCGAACTGACCGCCGATGTCACGAGCCTCGGCGAGCGGACCGCGGACGTGGTCCTGGCCGACCTGACGGCGCCCTCGGCGGACCTCACAGCGAAGGACGACGTCATCACCGTGAAGGGCGTCACCGCTACGCTCACCGAGGCCGGCGCGAAGGCGTTCGGCGGCTTCTACCGGGCGGGCACCGCGCTCGACCCGGTCGACCTGACCGTGGCCCTGAGCGACGGCGCCCAACTCCCCTCCGGCGACGGCGACTCCGGCACCTCGGGCGGCACGGGCACCTCAGGTGGCACCGGCACTTCAGGCGGTACCGGCGCTTCAGGCGGTACCGGCACGGCGAGCGGCGGCGTGACCGGCAGCCTCGCCACGACCGGCTCGGACGTGCCGGCGGGCGCGCTGGGCGCCGCCGCCGCGCTGGCGGTGGCCGCCGGAGCCGGCACGGTTTTCGCGATCCGCAGGCGCCAGGCGGCGGCACCCGGGGACGCCCGCCCCTGACGATGCTTGAATGCCCGGGTGACTGACTACGACGTGCTGCGCGTCTTCTGCGCGCCGAACGGCGGCTACGGCAACGAACTCGGCGTGGTCCGCGACGGCTCGGTACTGCCCGAGCGGAGCGACCGGCAGGCGTTCGCCGCCAAACTCGGCTTCAGCGAGACCGTGTTCGTGGACGACCCGGAGCGCGGCGTCGTCGACATCTACACCCCCACCCTGCGCCTGCCCTTCGCGGGCCACCCCTGCGTCGGCACGGCCTGGCTGCTTGACGTGCCCGAACTGGTCACGCCCGCGGGGGTGGTGGGCGTCCGGCTGGACGGCGAGTTCAGCTGGATCGAGGCACGCCCGGAGTGGGCGCCGCCGCGCACCCTGCGCCAGTACGGCACGGCCGCCGAGGTCGACGCCCTGCCGGTGCCCGAGCCGGGCACCTGGATCTACGCCTGGGCCTGGGAGGACGAGGCGGCGGGCCGCATCCGCGCCCGCGGGTTCCCTGGCCGGATCGATGAGCGCGGCGTCAGCCGCTCCAGTGGAGCCGGGGCTTGCACCGGGGGCATCGAGGAGGACGAGGCGACCGGCGCGGCGGCCCTCCTCCTCACAGCCCACCTCGACCGAGCCCTCAACATAACCCAGGGCAAGGGCTCCCAACTCCTGACAGCCCCCCAACCCCAAGGCTGGATAGAACTAGGAGGCCGAGTACAACTGGACCACTAGGCGCCCGCAGGGGCGCGGGGCTGTATCGATATGCGGCTCCGCCGCGCGGGCGCGCCAAGCCACAATGCACCGGCACCCAACGATGGACGTGCTGCCCCCCAAGGGGCGCGGGGCTGTGTCGATATGCGGCTCCGCCGCGCGGGCGCGCCAAGCCCCATCACACCCGCACCCAACAACGCACGTGCTGCCCCCCGAGGGGCGCGGGGAACTGCGCGAACTGCCCCAACGCACCCGCACCCAACAACGCAACCCCCCATGGCAGACGCAGTCTTCACGGCGCCCCCAGCGAAGCGCTACGCGCTGAGGGAGAACTCCACCCCCAGCTCCCCGAACACCGCGCTATTCAAAGCGAAAGCGCCCCGGCATTCGGCCACAATCCGCTGCTTCTCCAGCTCATCCACCCGCACCGCGTCCAACAGCTCCCGATACCCCCGCTTGAACGCGGCCGGATTGTCGATGCCGTCGAAGACATAGAACCGCACCCCGTCGCCCTTCTTCGCGAACCCCCACGTCCGCTCCGCCTTGTCGCGGATGATCTGCCCGCCGGAGAGGTCGCCGAGGTACCGGGTGTAGTGGTGGGCGATGTACCCGCCGGGCCACTGCTCGGCGCACTCCCGCACCCGCTCCGCGTACTCCCGTGTCGCGGGCAGCGCGGAGAGCCCCGCGCGCCAGGCGGGCCCGCGCAGATGGGCCAGGTCCCGCTCCAGCGCGGGCAGCCTGAACAGCTCCGGGCGGATGAAGGGGCCGGCCAGGGCGTCGGACGCCAGCCGCTCCGCCCCGGACTCCAGCGCGTCGTACACGAACCACAGTTGCTCGGTGTAGCGGGCGTACGCGTCGACGCCGAGCCTGCCGCCGAGCAGGGCGCTCATGAACGTCGACGTCTCCGCCTCCAGGTGCTGGGTACGGGACGCGGTGCGGATCACTGTCGAGAAGGACTCCATGGCACGAATCATCTAAGGTTAGCCTTACCTAAGTCAACGCTTTCCCGACGTCCTGTCGGTAAAAGCGTACAAGAAAAGGCCCACCCCAGCAGGGCGGGCCTTCGCGACTCCCGGGTGCCCCCGGCGGCTACGGCAGGGTCAGGATCTCCGCCCCCGAGTCCGTGACCACCAGCGTGTGCTCGAACTGCGCGGTCCGCCTGCGGTCCTTGGTGACCACCGTCCAGCCGTCGTCCCACATGTCGTACTCGTACGTGCCCAGCGTCAGCATCGGCTCGATGGTGAACGTCATCCCCGGTCGCATGACCGTGGTCGCACGCGGACTGTCGTAGTGCGGGACGATCAGCCCGGAGTGGAAGGACGAGTTGATGCCGTGGCCGGTGAAGTCCCGCACCACCCCGTACCCGAAGCGCTTGGCGTACGACTCGATGACCCGGCCGATGACATTGAGCTGCCGGCCCGGCCGTACCGCCCTGATCGCGCGGTCGAGGGCTTCCCGGGTCCGCTCCACCAGCAGCCGCGACTCCTCGTCGACGTCCCCGACCAGGTACGTCGCGTTGTTGTCGCCGTGCACGCCGCCGATGTACGCCGTCACGTCCAGGTTGACGATGTCGCCGTCGCGCAGCACCGTCGAGTCCGGAATGCCGTGGCAGATGACCTCGTTGACGCTGGTGCACAGCGACTTGGGGAAGCCGCGGTAGCCGAGCGTCGACGGGTAGGCGCCGTGGTCGCACATGTACGCGTGCGCCACCGCGTCCAGCTCGTCCGTGGTCACCCCGGGCGCGATGATCTTCGCGGCCTCCGCCATCGCCCGGGCGGCGATCCGGCCCGCGACGCGCATCGCCTCGATCGTCTCGGGGGTCTGCACCTCCGAGCCGGTGTACGGCGTCGGCGCGGGCTTGCCGACGTACTCGGGGCGGCGGATGTTTCCGGGTACCGAACGGGTGGGAGACAGCTCCCCTGGTACGAGCAGCGACTGGCCAGACATGCCAGCGAGTCTAACCAGCGGGCATGGGGGACCATGTCCCTGGCGAAAGGAGCCGGTCATGGCCCTGTTCAAGAAGCGGACGGTCGGAAAGCCGGGGGAGTGGTACTACTGCCTCGAACACAAGAAGGTCGAGGAGGGGCCGGAGTGCCCGGCCAAGGACCGCTTCGGCCCGTATCCCAGCCGCACGGAGGCCGAGCACGCCATGGCGACCGCCCGCGAACGCAACCTGGAGTGGGAAACCGACCCACGCTGGCACGACAGCGCTAGCCGCTCCACAGACGACGACTGACCGGCCCGCCCGTGGTGCCTGGCCGGGGCTTCGGCGCCTGAGGAGGTGCCTCGGTGTGTCGTGTGGCGGCTGCGGGGCCGTTGTGGCTTGTCGCGCAGTTCCCCGCGCCCCTTTGGGGTGTTGGCCATGGCGGGGTTTGGTTGTACCGGGGCTTGGGTGCCTTTGGGGGTGCCTCCGTGTGCCGTGTGGCGGGTGCGGGGCCGTTGTGGCTTGTCGCGCAGTTCCCCGCGCCCCTTTGGGGGCGTTGGCCCCGGCGGGGTTTGGTTGTACCGGGGCTTGGGCGCCTTTGGGGGTGCCTCGGTGTGTCGTGTGGCGGGTGCGGGGGCGTTGTGGCTTGTCGCGCAGTTCCCCGCGCCCCTTTGGGGTGTTGGCCCCGGCGGGGTTTGGTTCAGCTCGGGGCGGTTGCGGTTGTGGTTGCGCGCTGGGTGCGCATGCGGACCGCGTGTTCGTTGGTTCGGGCGTCGTATGTCATCAGCTTCGGCAGGCACAGCGCGAGCAGCCCCACCGCGCCCGCGCACAGCAGCCCGCCGGACCAGACGGAGGCCCGCACCCCCAGCCACGTGGCGAAGCCGCCCGCCCTGACCTGGCCGAGCTGCGGCCCCACCGCGTACGACAGCAGCTCGATCCCGGCGAGCCGCCCGCGCAGCTCGTCCGGGATCGTCTGGTTCCACATGGCGGCCCGGAAGATCCCGCTGACCATGTCGAAGCCACCGCCGAGGGTCAGGAACAGCAGCACGAGCCACACGTTGCCGCAGATACCGGCGGCGGCCACGGACAGCCCCCACAGCAGGGCCGCGCCCGCCACCAGCAGCCCGTGCCGGTGGATCCGCGAGGTCCAGCCGCTGGTCAGGCTCACCAGCAGGGCACCGGCCGGCAGCGCCGCGTACATCAGCCCCAGTGACCACTCGGCGTCCAGTTCGTCCGCGAGGAACGGCAGCACGGCCAGCGGCATGGCGAGGAACATCGCCGCGAGGTCGACGGCGTACGTGCCGAGGAGTTCCTTGCGGTTCCAGGCGTAGCGCGCGCCTTCGAGGATCGCCGCCAGGGAGGGCCGTACCGCCTCGTGGGCGGCGGGGGAGGGGGCGATGCGCACCACGAACACCACCGAGACCACAAAGGTCAGCACGTCGACGGCGTACGCCCAGCCGAGGCCGGCGTAGGCCACGACGACGCCCGCGAGCGCCGGTCCTGCGACCCCGCCCACCGTCCAGCGCAGCGAGTTGAGCGCCGCCGCGGCGGGCAGCTGCTCGTGCGCCACGATCCGCGGCAACAGCGAGTCCAGCGCGGGCCGCTGGACCGCGCCGACGCCCGAGGTGAGGGCGGCCACCACGTACAGCGGCCACACCGGGGGGCTCGGCAGCAGCGCGTTGAGCAGCAGCACCGCGCTCAGCAGGCCCTGCGCGCCCTCCGTCCACAGGATCAGCTTCCGCTTGTCCAGCGCGTCCGCGAGCGCCCCGCCGTACAGCCCGAACACCACCAGCGGCACCAGCTCCGCGGCGCCGATCGCGCCCACCGCCGCGGCGGAGCCGGTCAGCTCCTTCACCTGCACCGGCAGCGCGACGAAGGTGAGGAAGCTGCCGAAGTTGCTGATCAGCCCCGACATCCACAGCCTGCGGAAGTCGACGGAGGTCCGCCAGGGAGCAAGATCGGGAAGAAGGCCACGCGTCACGAGGGGCCATGCTCGAACCCCCGCCCCCACCGGGGCAACCGCTTTTCCTCCCAGTCCGAGCGCCCCGGAGGCCGGTCATGGTGGAGGCGGGTGGGTGGTCACCAGGGGGCCGGGGGTGGGGCTGTCAGGGTTTCTGTGAGTCTTGTCAGGCGGTCGCGGAGGGTGCGGCGGCCCCGTGGGGAGGGGACCGCGTTCTCGCCGGCCGCCGCGCTCACCAGGTGCTGCACCGTGTCCAGGTCCAGCTCGCCGTCCTCGGGCACCGTCAGCGTCTCGTGCGCCATCGCGGCCAGCTCGCCCGCGCCCGAGCCCAGGGCCAGCACCGTCACCCCGGCCCGCCGCGCGTCGTGCACCCGCTCCAGCAGCGGCGCGGGCTCAGCGGGCGCCACGACGAGCAGCGTCTCGCCTCGCCGCGCCGCCGCGATCCGCCCAGGGCCGACGGCCAGCTGCGCGGGATCCGTGGGCCGTGCGTCATGCCGTACGAGCGTCGGGGCCAGCTCCGGCGTGCCCGACCAGGCGGCCTCGTCCACCAGATGCGCCGCCAGATGCCACGGCTCGTACTCCGGCGTGCCCACCAGCAGCAGTCCGCCGCCGTGCGCCACCACCGAGCCGCGCAGCGCCCCCGCGAACCGCCGCGTGGCCCCCAGCCACTCGGTCCCTGCGAGCACTTCGCGCAACAGCGCCACCCGTACGGCATCCATGTCACCGCATCCTGCCGCAACCGGTCACTCGTGACGTGGAGTTCACCCCGAATTCGCCCGACCCGGGGAGGGTGCCCAGCCCCGAGACCGATGAGGAGCCGGCCCATGACCGACGTCAGTGTCCCCTTCCGCGCGGGCCACGAGGGCTACGCCAGCTACCGGATCCCGGCCCTGGTCGGCACCGGCCCCGGCACCGTGCTGGCCTTCTGCGAGGGCCGCCGCGACTCCGCGCACGACCACGGCCGCATCGACATCGTGCTGAAACGCTCCACGGACGGCGGCCGCACCTGGGGCCCGCTCCAGGTCGCCGCGCCGGGCGGCGGCGACCTGGCCGGCAACCCCGCCCCCGTCGTCCTCGGCACCGGCCGGATCCTGCTCGTGCACGTCCGTGCCGCCGCCCACGCCACCGAGGACGCCGTGCGGCGCGGCGAGGTCACGGCCGCCGACGGCCGCCGGGTCTGGCTGCGGCACAGCGACGACGACGGCGCGACCTGGTCCGGGCCCACGGAGATCACCGCGTCGGTGAAGCTGCCCGGCTGGCGCTGGTACGCCACCACACCCGGCCACGCCCTCCGGCTGAGCACCGGCCGGATCGTCGTACCCGCCAACCACTCCCTGCCGCCCGCGGGCGGCGACACCGGCACGGAGCCCCACTACTACGGCGGCCACTGCCTGCTCAGCGACGACGACGGCGCGAGCTGGTACCTCGGCTACGTCGACGACGACACCGCCGGCTACATCAACGCCAACGAGACCAGCGCCGCCGAACTCCCCGACGGACGCATCTACTTCAACACCCGCACCGCCTCCCGCTCGCCCGGCACCCGCGCCGACGCCCACTCCGCCGACGGCGGCCGCACGCTGATCAAACCGTTCCGCCCGCAGGCGGGCCTGACCGGACCCGTCTGCCAGGCCGCCGTCCTCCAACTGCGCGACCCCGACCTGCTGCTCTGCTCCGGCCCCGCCGCCCCCGGCGCCCGCGCCCTGATGACCCTGCGCGTCTCGACCGACGGCGGCACCACCTGGCGCCCGGCGCACACCGTCGACGGCCTGCCCGCCGCCTACTCCGACCTGGCCCGGATCGACACCGCGACCGTCGGACTCCTCTACGAGACCGGCGACCGCGGCGCCTACGAGACGATCACTTTCCGGCGGGTTCCCGTCACGGCGCTCACCTGACCGGGTGGGCGGACGGCCGCGGACGTAGAGTCGGCCGCATGACCTCTACCGACAGTGCACAGCAGCCCACCGGAACCCCCGCAGGCAAGCCCGCCAAGGACCCCTGGGACCTGCCCGACGTCTCCGGTCTCGTCGTCGGCGTGCTCGGCGGCACCGGACCGCAGGGCAAGGGCCTCGCCTACCGGCTCGCCCGGGCCGGCCAGAAGGTGATCATCGGTTCCCGGGCCGCCGAACGCGCCCGGGCCGCCGCCGACGAACTCGGGCACGGCGTCGAGGGCTTCGACAACGCCGAGGCCGCCCGCCGCAGCGATGTGGTGATCGTCGCCGTGCCCTGGGACGGCCACGGCAAGACGCTGGAGTCACTGCGCGCGGAACTGGCCGGCAAGCTGGTCGTGGACTGCGTCAACCCGCTCGGCTTCGACAAGCAGGGCGCCTACGCCATCAGGCCCGAGGAGGGCAGCGCCGCCGAGCAGGCCGCCGCCCTGCTGCCGGACTCCCGGGTCGCCGCCGCCTTCCACCATCTGTCCGCCGTGCTGCTCCAGGATCCGGAGATCGCCGAGATCGACACCGATGTGATGGTCCTCGGCGAGGAGCGGGCCGACGTGGAGATCGTGCAGGCGCTGGCCGGGCGGATCCCGGGCATGCGCGGCATCTTCGCGGGCCGGCTGCGCAACGCCCACCAGGTGGAGTCCCTGGTCGCGAACCTGATCTCCGTCAACCGCCGGTACAAGGCGCACGCGGGGCTGCGGGTCACCGACGTGTGAGACGTGCCGGCCCATGGGGGACACTGGTGGCGTCCGACAGATCCACCGGGTCCGGCGGTCCGAAAGGTCCGGCCCGGTCCAGCAGTGTCCCCCGACAGGAGCCGATCCGATGCCCGCCCCGCTCCCGCCCGGCCCGACCCGGCGCCTGGCCCTCTACACCCTCGTCGTCTGCGTCCTCGCCGTGGCCGCGGCCGTCGTCTCGTTCGTCCAGGGCAGCTGGCTGGGCATCGTCTGGGTGCTGCTGGCCGGGCTGTCCAGCAACATGTGCTGGTACTACATGAAGCGGGGCAGGGCCGGCCGCCGGCCGCCCGTCACGGGCTGACGGCGCAATACGGGTTGCCGTCCCGCCAGAAGCGGTACAGCTCGTGGCCGCAGTACTGATCGACGGCGTCGATCCCGAGGCCGCGCAGGATCGCGTCGACCAGGTCGAAGAACGCGCCGTTGAGCGACGGGATCCACAGCAGCGCGAACACGAACAGCAGCCCGAACGGCGCGAACGGCTCCACCTGGCGCTTGACGCCGTACGACAGCCACGGCTCGATCACGCCGTAGCCGTCCAGTCCGGGCACCGGCAGGAAGTTCAGGATCGCGGCCGTGACCTGGAGCAGCGCCAGGAAGGCCAGCGCGTACCGGAAGTCCCGGGGCACCCCGTCCAGGGCGTCCAGCCAGAACGGCGCCGTGCACACCACCGCGAACAGCACGTTCGTCAGCGGGCCCGCCGCCGAGACCAGGCTGTGCCGCCAGCGGCCCCGGATCCGGCCGCGTTCGATGAACACGGCACCGCCCGGCAGCCCGATCCCGCCCATGATCAGGAAGACCACCGGCAGCACGATGCTCAGCAGCGCATGCGTGTACTTCAGCGGGTTCAGCGTCAGATAGCCCTTGGCGCCCACCGTGATGTCGCCGCTGCGCAGCGCGGTGCGCGCGTGCGCGTACTCGTGCAGGCACAGGGAGACGATCCAGGCCGCCGTCACGAACAGGAACACGGCGACGCCCGGCCGGTGGGCGAACCCGGTCCAGGTGGCCCAGCCGGTGACCGCGGTGACGGCCAGCAGCCCGAGGAAGACCGGACTGATCCTCCGGTCGCTGCGGCGGGTGGTGGCGGTGGTCATACGGCGGGCTCCTGCCAGACGGGTCGGACGAACCGGGGTCGACCGTACCGGTGACGGAGGGAGAACGTCCTGCGCCCCGGCACGGGTTCCTGGCAGTCGTTGCGCTCGCGGCCTCGCGGCCTCGCGGCCTCGCGGCCTCGCGGTCGCTGCTGACGCAGCCGGCGGACGGCGTCCACCAGTGCTCGCAGTTCGGACCGTTCGGCAAGGAGACCGAGATCCCCGTGGCGGACCGCACGCTCGTCCTGGACTCCTCGCAGTTCCTGCGGGTTTGAAACCCGAAGGCGGGGGATCGGCGTCTGCGGGGACAATGGACCCCGTGCGCTATCGCATTCTCGGCACCACTCAGGCGCTCCGCGCCGACGGCGCCCCCGTCCCGGTCGGCGGGGCGCGGCTGCGTGCCCTGCTGACGGTGCTGGCGCTGCGGCCGGGCCGCACCGTGCCGGTGGGCCTGCTGGTCGACGAGGTGTGGGGCGCTCAGCCGCCCGCCGACGCCACCGCGGCGTTGCAGGCGCTGGTGGGCCGGCTGCGGCGGGCACTGGGCGCCGAGGCCATCGCCTCCGGCGAGGGCGGCTACCGGCTGGCCGCCACGGCCGACGACATCGACCTGTACCGCTTCGAACGGCTGACCGGCGACGGCCTGCGCGCCCTCGCCGACGGCGACCCGCACAAGGCGGCCGGAGTCCTCGACGACGCCCTCGCCCTGTGGCAGGGGCCGCCTCTCGCCGACCTGCCCGACCGCACCGCCGACGCGGCCCGGCTTGACGCCCGGCGCCTGGACGCGCTGCGCGCCCGGCACACCGCGGCCCTCGCACTCGGCCACGCCGAACAGGCGCTGCCCGAGCTGACCGCGCTGTGCGACGGCCACCCCCTGGACGAGCCCCTACAGGCGCTGCGGCTGCGCGCGCTGCGCGACGCGGGCCGCGGCGCCGAGGCACTGGCCGCCTACGAGGACGTACGACGGCTGCTCGCGGACCGCCTCGGCTCGGACCCCGGACCCGAACTGCGCGCCCTGCACGCCGAACTGCTGCGCCCCCCGGAACACACCGGCCGCACGACCGGACCCGCCCCGCAGGGCACCGCGGGCGACGGGGCCGCGCCCGGCGCACGGCACCCGGACGGCGCCGGGCCACGGGCCGCGGCGCCCGACGGGGGCGGCGGCCCGCCGGTCCCCGGGAACCTGCCCGCCCGGCTCACCTCCTTCGTCGGGCGGGAGGGCGACATCGAGGCGATCCGCGGCGACCTCGCGACGGCCCGGCTCGTGACCCTGCTCGGGCCCGGCGGGGCCGGCAAGACCCGGCTGTCGCTTGAGGCCGCCGAGAGCATGCGGCACACCGCCCCGGACGGGGTGTGGCTGGCCGAACTGGCGCCCGTCGACGACCCGGCCGCCGTACCGGAGGCCGTGCTCACCGCGATCGGCGCCCGCGAGACCGTGCTGCACGGCGCCGGCGCCGAGGGCATGCGGGCCGTCGGCGACCGCCATGACGACCCGGCCGGCCGGCTGGTCGAACACTGCGGCAGGCGCCGCATGCTGATCGTCCTCGACAACTGCGAGCACGTCGTGGACGCGGCGGCCCGGCTGGCGGCCCGGCTCCTGGAGCGCTGCCCCCAGCTGACCGTGCTGGCCACCAGCCGCGAACCCCTCGGCGTGCCGGGCGAGTTGGTGCGCCCCGTGCAGCCGCTGTCCGAGCCGGCCGCGCTGCGGCTGCTCGCCGACCGGGGCGCCGCGGCCCGGCCCGGCTTCCGCGTCGAGGCCGACGAGGAGACCGCGGCGGCCTGCGCCGAGATATGCCGGCGCCTGGACGGGCTGCCCCTCGCCATCGAACTGGCCGCCGCCCGGCTGCGTCTGATGACACCGCGGCAGATCGCGGACCGGCTGGACGACCGCTTCCGGCTGCTGACCTCCGGCAGCCGCACCGTGCGGCCCCGCCAGCAGACCCTGCGGGCCGTGGTCGACTGGTCCTGGGACCTGCTGGACGAGGACGAACGGGACGTGCTGCGCCGTCTTTCGGTGTTCGCGGGCGGCTGCGACCTCGCCGCCGCCGAGGCCGTCTGCGGCCCCACCGCCCTCGACGCGCTCGGCTCGCTGGTCGACAAGTCCCTGGTGGTGGCGGCCCCGGCACCCGACGGCGCGATGCGCTACCGGCTCCTGGAGACCGTCGCCGACTACGCCGGCGAACGCCTGGAGCAGGCCGGACAGCGTGCCCGTGCCGAACGCGACCATCTGACGTACTACCGCGAACTCGCCCGCACCACCGATCCGTTGCTGCGCGGCCCGGGCCAGCGCGCGGCCATCGAACGGCTGGAGCTGGAGTACGAGAACCTGCGCACGGCCCTGCGCCACGCGGTCGCCGCCCGCGACGAGCAGGAGGGCCTGAGCCTGGTCCTGTCCCTGCTCTGGTACTGGCAGATGCGCGACCTGCGCGGCGAGACCCGGCACTGGTGCAGCGAGGTCATGGCCCTCGGCCCCGACCCGTTCGCCGAACCCGTCCGCCCGGCCCAGCCGGTGTGGCAGCGCTGCACCGACACCCCGCCCCCGCTGACCGGAGAACTGCTCGCCGAGGCCCGGCGCGGTGTCCATCTCGCCCATCTGGCCTGCCTGGACAGCGAGATGGACGCCCTGCAGTCCCCCGAGGCCCTGGCGAAGCTGCGCGTCATCACCCGCACCTACACGCCCGGCCTGCCGCAGACCTGCCAGGCCCCCGGGATGATCTGGTTCTACGCCGTGGTCCTGACCGGCGACATCGAGCGGCTGTACACGATCCTGGACGCCTGTGTGCGCACCTGCCGGGAGACCCCGGGCTACGACTGGAACCTCGCCGGCACCCTCCAGCTGCGCGCCGGCATGCTCGCCAACCGCACCGCCTGGGCGGGCGACGCGGTGCGTGACGCCGACGAGGCCCTGGAGATCTACCGGCGGCTCGGAGACGCCTGGGGCGCCGCGGAGGCGCTGTCCGCGCGCGGCGAGGCCCATGAGCGCAAGGGCGATTTCGGCGCCGCCGCGGCCGACTTCGAGGCGGCCATCGAGCATGCCGAACTGCTCGGTGCCCGCGCCCAGAGGGCGATCCTCACCGCCCGGCTCGGCGGCGTGCTCCTCGAAGCGGGCGAGACGGAACGCGGCGAGCGGCTGCTGCGCGAGGTGCTGGCCCGCAAGGACGGCGGCGGCGACGAGGCGATGCCCGCCGCCCGGCTCTTCCTCGCCGGCTGGTTCGCCGCGGACGGCCGGGCCACCGAGGCGCGCGAACAACTCCGGCTGGTGCGCGAGGGGTTCAAGGTCGCGCACTTCCTCGTCTTCGACACTCTGCTGCTGGGCCAGGAAGCCTGGGTGGACGCCGCCGACGGCCGGCACGAGGAGGCCCTGGGCAAGATCCGTGCGTCGCTCGGGCAGTGCACCGATCCGCTGGCCCAGGCGGTCATCCCGCAACTGCCGTCCATCAATCTGAGCGTCGCCGCGGTGTCCCTGGCCCGCATCGACGGCGGCAGCCGTGCCGCGGACGCCGCCCGCTGCCTGGGCGCCGCCGACGCGCTGCTGCCGGCCGGTCACTTCCCGGCCGGCATGGAGCGCGCGGTGCGCGGGCGGGCCCTGGACGGCATCCGTGCGGTGCTGGACGAGGCGGCCTACGAGGCCGCGTACCGGCAGGGCGGTGGCCTCTCCCTCGCGGAGGCCATCGCCCTGATCTGACCCGCGCCCCACCGGAGCCCGCAACGTCAGCTCTTCGTACGGAACTTGTGGATCGCGACCGGTGCCATCACCGCCGTGATGGCCGCCGACCAGGCCAGCGTGATCCACAGATCGTGGGCGACGGGGCCGCCCACCATCAGTCCGCGGGCCGCGTCCGCCAGCGTGGACAGCGGGTTGTAGTCGGTGAAGGACTGGAGCCAGCCCGGCATCGACTGGGTCGGCGCGAAGATGGACGAGCCGAACTGCAACGGGAACAGCACCAGGAAGCCCATCGCCTGCACGGACTGCGCGTTCTTCAGGACCACGCCCAGGGTGAGGAACACCCACATGATCGACGAGGCGAACGCCGCGGACAGCCCCACGGCCGCGAACAGCCCGGCCCAGTGCTCGATGTGAAAACCGACCAGGACGGCCACGACCATCAGCACGGCGGTCGCGAACAGCATCCGCGCCAGCTCCACCGAGATCTTCGCGAACAGCACCGAGCCGCGCCCGATGGGCAGCGACCGGAAGCGGTCCATGACACCGGAGTTGAAGTCCTGGCTGAAGCCGGTGCCGACGCCCTGGGACAGCGTCATGCTCATCATCGCGATCATGCCGGGGATCACATACTGCACGTATCCGTCCTGGCCGCCGCCGAGGGCCTGCCCGATCGAGCCGCCGAAGACGTACACGAACAGCAGCGTGAAGACGATCGGCATCAGCAGGGCGTCGAACATCGACTCCGGGTCCTGCCGGATCCACAGCAGATTGCGGCGGATCAGGGCGCCGGTGTGCCGCAGATGGCCGCGCAGCGGGATACGGGCGTCGGAAGCGGTGGCGGTGGCGGTGGTCATACGGCGACCTCCTGGCGGGTGTCGGCGGGCGCGGGGTCCTGCGGGGCACTGGCACGGTGGCCGGTCAGCGACAGGAACACCTCGTCCAGGCTGGGCAGTTCGGTGGTGATCGAGGAGACGGTGATGCCGCGCGCGGCGACCGCGCCGACCACCGCGGTCAGCTGCTCGTCGCTGAGGATCGGCACCAGCAGGCTGCCGGCCTCGCTGTCCACGGTCGTCGCGGCGAGCCCGGTGATGCCCAGTTCGTCCAGCATCCCGGCGAGCGGGCGCAGCTCCAGCGGGTCGGCGGGCCGGATCCGCAGCGTGCGGCCGCCGACTTTCGCCTTCAGCTCCTCGATGCCGCCGTTCGCGATGACCCTCCCGCGGTCCACGACGGTCAGCTCGGAGGCGAGCTGTTCGGCCTCCTCCATGTACTGGGTGGTCAGCAGGACGGTGACCCCGTCCCCGACCATGGCCTTGACCTCGTCCCACACCTCGTTGCGGGTCCGCGGGTCGAGACCGGTCGTCGGCTCGTCCAGGTACAGCACCTCGGGCCGGCCGATCATGGAGGCGGCCAGGTCGAGCCGGCGCCGCATGCCGCCCGAGTAGGTGGCCGCGGGCCGCTTGGCGGCATCCGTCAGCGAGAACCGCTCCAGCAGTTCGTCGGCGCGGGCGCGGGCCTCCTTGCGGGGCAGGTCGAGCAGCCGCCCGATCATGTACAGGTTCTCCCAGCCGGGCAGCTTCTCGTCCACGGAGGCGTACTGCCCGGTCAGGCCGATCACCCGGCGCAACTGGCGGGGCTGGCGTACGACGTCGTAGCCGGCGACGGTCGCCTGGCCGGCGTCCGGTGCCAGCAGGGTGGACAGGATGCGTACGAGGGTGGTCTTGCCGGCCCCGTTCGGACCGAGCACCCCCATCACGGTGCCCTCGCGCACGTCCAGGTCCACGCCGTCCAGCGCCTTGGTCTCGCCGTAGTGCTTGACCAGCCCCCGCACGGTCACGGCGTCCCCACGCCCGCTGGGCTTGTTGTCGGTTCGTGTCATGCCGAAGACACTGCCATCGCCCACCGACAATCCACCTACAGCCCACCGACAGCCCCGCGCACGGCCTCTGACGAAACCGCAACCACCGACCCGCCCTCCGATCGCGGAACCACTCATTGAGCGACCCCGACGGCGAGCCACCACATCCGCGAGAGCGGCGCCGGTTCAGGCGCAAAGAAAAGAAGGGGGACGGCCCGCCGACGGGGGAAGATCGGCGGGCCGTCCTGGGTGTTTCCGAAATGGTCTGAGGTCAGCGCCCCGAAGGGGGCCGAAGCGGACCCACGCCTAATGAACCGAGTGCTCCTCCTGAGGGAATGCGCCGCCGATGACATCCTCGGCGAAAGCCTTCGCCGCGTCACCCATCACCGCACGCAGATCCGCGTACTGTTTCACGAACTTCGGGACCCGCCCACCGGTCAGCCCGAGCATGTCGGTCCACACCAGCACCTGCGCGTCCGTCTCGGGCCCCGCGCCGATGCCGACGGTCGGGATGTGCAGCACCCGGGTCACCTCGGCCGCCAGCTCGGCCGGCACCAGCTCCAGCACCACCGCGAACGCGCCCGCGTCCTGCACCGCCTTCGCGTCGCGCAGCAACTGCTGGGCCGCCTCCTCACCGCGCCCCTGCACCCGGTAGCCCATGGAGTGCACGGACTGCGGGGTCAGACCGATGTGCGCCATGACCGGGATGCCGGACTCCACCAGCAGCCGGATCTGTTCGTGCGAGCGTTCGCCGCCCTCCAGCTTGACGGCGCCGACACCGGCCTCCTTGACCAGCCGGGTCGCCGAGCGCAGCGCCTGCACCGGGCCCTCCTGGTAGGAGCCGAAGGGCAGGTCGCCCACGATCAGGGCGCGCCGGGTGCCGCGTACGACCGCGGCCGACAGCATGGTCATCTCGTCGAGGGTGACGGGCACGGTCGTCTCGTACCCGAGGTGGCAGTTGCCCGCCGAGTCGCCGACCAGCATCACCGGGATGCCGGCCTCGTCGAAGACGGACGCCGTCATGGCGTCGTAGGCCGTGAGCATGGGCCACTTCTCGCCCCGCTCCTTGGCGAGGGCGATGTCGCGGACGGTGATGCGGCGCGTGCCCTTGCCCCCGTACAGCGCCTTGCTGCCGTCGGAGGGCTTGGTCTGGGCAGCCGAAAGCTGCGTCATTGCAACGGCTCCTTCAGGTCATCTCGAAGCGCCCTGACGGCGTCTCCGGATCCCCTCCATGGTGGCACCTCGTGCCAGGGACGGCCAGGGGACCTCCGTGTGATCCGCTCGGCATCGGGGTGCCCGGCGTCCGGCGACCGGCTCCACGGGTAAGGTCTGGGCAAAGAAATAAGATACGAGACGGTTCCGTATCGGAATGGTCCTAGGCTCGTTGCCATGACAACTCCCGCTGCAGCCGCCTCCCGGATACCCGAAGAGGTGCACCGGCGCCGTTGGGCCATCCTCGGCGTCCTCATGCTGAGCCTGCTGATCGTGGTGCTGGACAACTCGATCCTGAACGTCGCGGTCAAGACGATCTCCATGCCCGCGCCCACCGGGCTCGGCGCCACCCAGAGCGAGATCGAGTGGGCCATCAACTCCTACACCCTCGTCTTCGCCGGCCTGCTGTTCACCGCGGGCCTCGTCGGTGACCGGCTCGGCCGCAAGAAGGTCCTGCTCGGCGGGCTCGTCGTGTTCGGCATCGGCTCGGCCCTGGCCGCCGAGTCCGGCTCCCCGGGCCAACTCATCGCCTACCGCGCCCTGATGGCGCTCGGCGCCGCCTTCGTCATGCCCGCCACCCTGGCCGTGCTCATGAACGTCTTCGAGCGCGAGGAACAGCCCAAGGCCATCGGCATCTGGGCGGGCGGCGTCGGACTCGCCATCGCCATCGGCCCGATCACCGGCGGCGCGCTCCTCGACCACTTCTGGTGGGGCTCCGTCTTCCTCGTCAACGTGCCGATCGTGATCCTCGCGGTGGCCCTGATGATCTGGCTCGTGCCCGACTCGCGCGACCCCAGGCCCGGCCGCGTCGACCCCGTCGGCGTCGTCCTCTCCGTCGTCGGCCTGGTCCTGCTCGTCTACGGCATCATCAAGGGCGGCGAACTCGCCGACTTCACCGACCCGACCGTGCTCGCCACCATCGCCGCCGGACTCGTCGTGCTCGTCGCCTTCGTGCTCTTCGAGAAGCGCAGCGACCACCCGTCCCTCGACGTCACCTACTTCAAGAACAAGGTCTTCTCGGCCGCCATGAGCGCCATCGCGCTGGTCTTCTTCGCGCTGATGGGCGTGACGTTCTTCGGCGTCTTCTACACCCAGAGCGTGCGCGGCTACTCGCCGCTGGAGTCCGGCGTGCTCATGCTGCCGCTGGCCGCCGCGCAGATGATCTTCGCGCCGCGCGCCCGGCTGGTCGTCGACCGGTTCGGCAACCGGGCCACCACCACGGCCGGACTGCTCCTGATCGCCCCGACCCTGGCGGTCTTCGCCACCTTCGAGGCGGACACCCCCATCTGGCTGCTGGAACTGGTCTTCTTCCTGATGGGCACCGGCATGGCGCACATCATGACGCCGACCTCCGTGGTCATCATGCAGGCCCTGCCGCGCGAGAAGGCCGGCTCCGCGTCCGCGCTGAGCAACACCTTCCGCCAGGTCGGCGGCGCCCTCGGCATCGCCGTACTCGGCTCGGTCCTGTCCGCCGCGTACCGCAACGGCATCGAGGGCAAGCTCGGCGCGGTGCCGGCCGGACTGCGGGACACCGCGGCCGAGTCCATCGAGGCCACCCTCGGCGTCGCCGCCAAGCTCGGCCCGCAGGGCAAGGCACTGGTCGACCCGGCCAACGACGCGTTCCTGCACGCCATGCACGTGACCGCGCTGTGCGGGACCGGTGTCGCGCTGCTCGGCGCGCTGGTGGTGGCGCTGTTCCTGCCGGGCCGGCCGCCGGCCGCCCAGGAGGGCGAGCGGGAAGCGGAACTGGTCGCCGCCGCGGACTGAGCGGTCCGCGCACGCGTCCGGAGAGCCAGTACGGGGGAAGGAGGCCCCTGCGGGACAATTCCCGCAGCACAGCGAAGGGACGGAGTGACGTGAGCCTTGCCGACAGTCGCCCGCAGCCGTACGGTCCCGCCCGGGGCCGCCCGCGCAGCGAAGCCGTGGAACGCGCCATCCTGGAAGGCGTGATGAAGCTCCTGGAGGACGGCGTGCCCCTGGCCGAGCTGTCCATCGAGCGGATCGCCCGCACGGCCGGCGTCGGCAAGGCCACCATCTACCGCCGCTGGAGCGGCAAGGAGGAACTGTTCGTCGACGTGATGCGCGCCGCCGAGCCCCCCGACCCCGAACTCCCCGGCACCTCCATGCGCGACGACCTGGTCGTGCTGCTCGAAGCGCTGCGGCTGCGCGGCCTGGCCAGCCGCACCTCGGCCATCCTGCACAACGTGCACGCGCAGATGAAGAGCAGCCCCAAGATCTGGGCCGCCTACCACACCAGCGTGATAGCGCCCCGGCGCAGGCAGGGCCTGGAGATCCTGCGCCGCGGGCAGCGCAACGGCGAACTCCGGCCGGACGTCGACCTCGAACTGGCCAACGACATGTTCGTCGGCCCGATGCTCGTACGCTCCGTGATGCGCGCCGACATGGAACTCCCCGACGGTCTCTCGGAACAGATCGTCGACACCGCGCTGGCCGGCCTACGACCCGTCAGCACGCCCGGCGCATAGCCCGAATGTGCGCGTTTCGTCACAGTCCACCCCCACCTCCTCCGTGTCAGGAACTCCGGGCGCCCGCCTGTTCGTCCTCGACTTCCGTACGGCCGTCATGGGACGGCGGGCAGGGAGCCGATCATCCCCTAGGGTCGTGACCCAGGGGGACGACGGTGTGCACGGCAGGTTGTGAGGCGACGGTATGACGCAGCAGGCGTACATCACGGAGACGGACGACGGCGGCACGGGACCCGAGCCGCGGGGCTCCCGGCTCCGGCGCCTGGCGCTCCGCCTGCGCGACGTCTGGCGCGACCCGGGCATCTGGCGCCGCGGCCTCGTGCTCGCCGCGCTCGCCCTGCTCCTCGCCCTGGTGATGCTGCTGCACTCGCACATCCCCAACACCGTGGGCAACCTCGGCAGCCTCACCGAGACCTTCCTGCCCTGGCTGGGCCTGCTCATCCCGGTCCTGCTGGTCCTCGGCGTCGTCCGCCGGTCCGCGACCGCGCTGATCCTGGTGATCCTGCCGTCCGTGGTGTGGCTGAACGTCTTCGGCGGACTGCTCACCGACCGCACGGCCGACGGGGGCGACCTGGTGGTCGCGACGCACAACGTCAACGCCGACAACCCGGACCCGTCCGGCACCGCCCGCGAGGTGGCCGCATCCGGCGCGGACGTGCTGGCGCTTGAGGAACTGAAGGCGTCGGCCGTCCCGGTGTACGAGAAGGCGCTGGCGTCGACGTACAAGCACCACGCGGTCGTCGGCACCGTCGGGCTGTGGAGCAAGTACCCGATGACCGCGGTCCGGTCCGTCGACATCCGGCTGGGCTGGCAGCGCGCCATGCGCGCCACGGTCGCCGCGCCCGACGGCCGGGTCGCGGTGTACGTCGCCCATCTGCCCTCGGTACGGGTGAAGGTGGCGTCCGGATTCACCGCCCGTCAGCGCGACAAGAGCGCCGACGCGCTGGGCGAGGCGATCGCCGACGAGACGCTGCAACGGGTCGTGCTGCTCGGCGACCTGAACGGCACGATGAACGACCGCTCGCTCAACGCCGTCACCTCCCAGCTGCGCTCCACCCAGGGCGCGGCGGGCCGCGGGTTCGGGTTCAGCTGGCCGGCGTCGTTCCCGATGGCCCGGATCGACCAGATCATGGTGAAGGGGGTCGAGCCGGAGAGTTCGTGGACGCTGCCGAGGACGGGCAGCGACCACCTTCCGGTGGCGGCCCGTGTGAAGGTGGACACGTCTACGTAACCCGCAGGAATACTGAGCCTGAGACGCTTTGTTCCGAAGCTGAACATAAGCTGCTCCGTCCCCTTCCCCGAAAGGCACAGGCTCCTTCATGCCCCTGGCCCTGCTCGCCCTCGCCGTGGGCGCCTTCGGCATCGGCACCACCGAGTTCGTGATGATGGGCCTGCTGCCCGACGTCGCGGACGACCTGCACGTCTCCCTGCCGACCGCCGGGCATCTGGTCTCCGCCTACGCGCTGGGCGTCGTCATCGGCGCGCCGCTGCTCGCCGCGGTCACCTCCCGGATGTCCCGCCGCACCGTCCTCATCGGCCTCATGGCCCTGTTCGTGGTGGGCAACGCGCTGTCCGCCCTCGCCCCCGGCCACGAGTCCCTGCTGGCCGCCCGGTTCCTCAGCGGCCTGCCGCACGGCGCGTTCTTCGGCGTCGGCGCCGTCGTCGCGACGACCATGGCCGCCCCCGAGCGCCGGGCCCGCTCGGTCTCCCTGATGTTCCTCGGCCTGACCGTCGCCAACGTCGCGGGCGTCCCCGCGGCGACCCTGGCCGGCCAGCACTTCGGCTGGCGGGCCACCTTCCTCGGAGTGAGCGTCATCGGCCTTGCGGCGATCGCCTCCCTCGCCCTGCTGATCCCGCACGACCACACCCACGGCCCCGCCACCGGGCTGCGCGGCGAACTGGCCGCCCTGCGCTCGGTGCCGGTGTGGCTGGCCCTCGGTACGACCGTGGCGGGCTTCGGCGCGCTGTTCGCCGCCTACAGCTACGTCACGCCGATGCTCACGGACTCCGCCGGGTTCGCCGAGTCCGGGGTGACGCTGCTGCTCGCGCTGTTCGGCGTGGGCGCGACGGCGGGCAACCTGCTCGGCGGCCGGCTGGCCGACCACGCCATGCGCGGCACCCTGTTCGGCGGACTCGCCTCGCTGGCGCTGGTCCTGGCCCTGTTCCCGGTGCTGATGCGGGCCGAATGGAGCGCGGCGCTCGCGGTGACGCTGCTCGGCACGGCCGCGTTCGTCACGGGCTCGCCGTTGCAGCTCATGGTCATGGAGAAGGCCGCGTCGGCGCCCTCCCTGGCGTCCTCCGCCAACCAGGCCGCCTTCAACCTGGCGAACGCCGGGGGAGCGTGGGTCGGTGGCCTCGCCCTGGCCGCGGGGTTCGGCGTGACGTCCCCTGCGGTGGGCGGGGCGGCGCTTGCGGTGCTGGGGCTTGGGGTGGCGGGGGTGGCCTATGCGGTGGACCGTCGTGCCCTTGGCCTGCCGGCGGCTCGGCAGCGGCTGGTTGTGGCGCATGTGCCTGAGCGGCAGGAGACGGTGCGGTCCTGATTCGGCCGCGGGGTTTCTCTTCTGGCGCGGGGGGCTGCAGCGGGGGTGTTGTGGCTCGGCGCGGACGGTGAGTGCGGGTGCGTTGTGGCTGGTCGCGCAGTTCCCCGCGCCCCTTTGGGGGCTGCCCGTTGTGGGTTGGCTGCGGGTGTGTTGTGGCTGGGCGCGCAGTTCCCCGCGCCCCTTTCGGGGCTGCCCGTTGTGGGTTGGCTGCGGGTGCGTTGTGGCTGGTCGCGCAGTTCCCCGCGCCCCTTCGGGGGCTGCCCGTTGTGGGTTGGGTGCGGGTGTGTTGTGGTTGAGCGCGCAGTTCCCCGCGCCCCTTTGGGGGCTGCCCGTTGTGGGTTGGGTGCGGGTTTGTTGTGGCTGGGCGCGCAGTTCCTCGCGGCCCTTTCGGGACGCCGGGGAACTGCACACCTGGCCACAACGACGCCGTACCCGAAGGACGGGCCGAAACTCCGGCTCAGCCCTTCCCGCTGCTTGGCCGGCGCGGCGCTACTCTCGCCAGGCGTTGGTGATGGGGAGGCGGCGGTCCTTGCCGAAGCCCTTGGGGGAGATCTTTGTGCCCGGGGGGTACTGGCGGCGCTTGTACTCCGCCGTGTCCACCATCCGCAGCGTCCTGGTGACCAGGGCCGGGTCGAAGCCGGCGGCGACGATCGTGTCCGCGCCCTTGTCGTGGTCGACGTACAGGTCGAGGATCGCGTCCAGGACCGGGTAGTCCGGCAGCGAGTCGGTGTCGACCTGGCCGGGGCGCAGCTCGGCGCTCGGCGGCTTGGTGAGGGAGTTCTCCGGGATCGGCGGGGTCTGGCCGCGCTCGGCCGCCGCCCGGTTGCGCCACTCGGCCAGCCGGAAGACCGACGTCTTGTACACGTCCTTGATGGGCCCGTACGCGCCCACCGAGTCGCCGTACAGCGTCGAATAGCCCACCGCCAGCTCCGACTTGTTGCCGGGGGCGAGGACGATGTGGCCCTCCTGGTTGGAGATCGCCATCAGCAGCGTGCCGCGCAGCCGCGACTGGAGGTTCTCCTCGGCCAGCCCGGTCAGCTCCGTCGACGCCATGTACGCGTCGAACATGGGGGCGATCGGGACGGTCCGGAAGGTGAGGCCGGTGCGCCGGGCCAGCTCGGCCGCGTCGTCCTTGGAGTGCTCCGAGGAGTACTTCGACGGCATGGACACGCCGTACACATGCTCCGCGCCCACCGCGTCGCAGGCGATCGCCGCGACCAGCGCCGAGTCGATGCCGCCGGACAGCCCGATCAGCACGGACCGGAAGCCGTTCTTGCGCACATAGGCGCGCAGGCCGGTCACCAGCGCCGAGTAGACCTCCTCGTCGTCGTCCAGCCGGTCCGCGTAGCCGCCGGTCCACTCCGGCGGGTAGGCGGGCAGCGGGTCCTCGGAGAGGATCACCCGGTCGATGCGCAGCCCGTCGTCCACCACTCCGGTGGGCGGCTGCGCCGAGGCCGCGGGCAGGTCCAGGTCCAGCACCACACAGTCCTCGGCGAACTGCGGCGCCCGCGCGATCACCTCGCCGTCGGCGTCGACGACGATCGAGTCGCCGTCGAAGACCAGCTCGTCCTGGCCGCCCATCATGGCGAGGTAGGCGGTCGTGCAGCCCGCCTCCTGGGCGCGCTTGCGGACCAGTTCGAGCCGGGTGTCGTCCTTGTTGCGCTCGTACGGGGAGGCGTTGACGGACAGCAGCAGGCCTGCGCCCGCCGAGCGCGCTGCGGGCACCCGGCCGCCGTCCTGCCACAGGTCCTCGCAGATGGCCAGGGCGACGTCGACGCCGTGCACCCGCACCACCGGCATGGTGTCGCCGGGCACGAAGTAGCGGAACTCGTCGAAGACGCCGTAGTTCGGCAGGTGGTGCTTGGCGAAGGCCAGGGCGACCGTGCCGCGGTGCAGCACCGCCGCCGCGTTCTGCGGGGCGCCGGCCGGCTGGCCGTACCGGGGCTGGGCGGTCTCGCTGCGGTCCAGATAGCCGACGACCACCGGCAGCTCCCCGAAGCCCTCCTCCGCGAGCCGGGCGGCGAGCGAGCGCAGCGCGGCGCGGGACGCCTCCACGAAGGACGATCTGAGGGCCAGGTCCTCGACGGGGTACCCGGTCAGCGCCATCTCCGGGAACGCGACGAGATGCGCTCCCCGCTCGGCGGAGTGCCGGGTCCAGCGGAGGATCGTCTCGGTGTTTCCGGCGAGGTCGCCGACGCGCGAGTCGATCTGGTTGAGGGCGAGACGAAGTTGAGGCACGCGCCCAGTGTAATCGTCACTGCGACGCGATAGGGGTGGCGCGGAGTGTGGTGCACCCCACGCCACCCCCGTCCGGCGCCGCGGGATCAGCGACGGCGGTACGACTGGACGTAGCCGCCGGCGGGCGTGCCCACGCCGGTCACGTCGTCGTAGCCCTTCACGGCCTTGAGCGAGCTGTCCTTGCCGAGGCTGCGGACCGAGGTGAGCAGGCCGTCGGCGGCGTCGTAGCCGTTGGCGAAGTCGACGCGGGCGACCGCGAGGCCGGAGCCCGTCGGGTCGTCCGTGACGTCGTGGTACGCCTTGGAGCCGTACTTGGCGTAGATCACCGGGTTGGCGAAGCCGATCGCCTTGCCGCCGCGCGCCTCCTGGGCCAGCGCCTGCACGGCCGCGATCACCGGCGCGGCCAGCGAGGTGCCGCCGATGCGGTACTCGCTGTAGCGCGCGGACCCGTCAGGGAAGGTCTGGGTCTGCCCGACGAGGAAGCCGGTGTTCGGGTCGGCGACGGCCGCGATGTCGGGGACGACCCGGTTGCCGGCCGCGCTGTTCGCCCTGGCGAGCGAGCGCGGGACGACACCCCGCTGGTAGAACGGCTCGGGCACGGTCCGGCTGGTGCCGCCGCCCGCGCCGGAGGTGAACGCGCCGGGGAAGTCGGTCCAGCTGCCGCCGTCCGCGGACAGGTTCGCCTTCTCGGTGCCCCAGCCGGTCTCCCACAGGTACGTCTCGCCCTTGCCGACGGCCAGCGAGGTGCCGCCGACCGCGGTCACCCAGGCCGAGTTGGCGGGGGTGTCGACCTGCTTGGTGCCGGTGTTCGCGACCTCGTCGCCGTTGTCGCCGGAGGAGAAGTAGAAGCCGATGCCCTGGACCGCGCCGAGCTGGAAGACCTGGTCGTAGGCGGCCTGGACGTCCGGTGTCTCGTTGGCCTCGATGTCGCCCCAGGAGTTGGAGACGATGTCGGCCAGATGGCTGTCGACGATCTTGCCGAGCGAGTCGAGCAGATCGTCGTCGTAGCAGGACGAGGCGCCCACGTAGGTGACGGAGGCGTCCGGCGCGAGGGCGTGCACGGCCTCCACGTCCAGGGTCTCCTCGCCGTACCACCCGGCCGCCCCGCACTCCTCGGTCTTCGTGTAGTTCTTGGGCAGCACCTGGCGCAGCCCGCCGGACTTCCAGGCCGGGTCGCCGTTCTTGCGCGCGTAGGCGGCGGCGTCCGAGGCGATGGTCGGCGAGGCGTAGGCGTCGGTGATGGCGACGCGGACGCCCTTGCCGGTGTACCGGCCGGCGCCGTAGGCGGCCCGCAGCTGCTTGCCGGTGTAGCCCTTGACGGCGTACGGGATCTTCTGGCCGTACGCGCTCGGCAGGGTCGTCGCGGTGTTCGAGCCGTAGTACGAGGAGAACGGCCCGGCGTTCTTGAACACGGCGTCCGGCGGCGGCAGTTGGTCCTGGTGGTGGGCCTTGTGCGGCGCGTTGTCCAGGCCCGTGACGGTCAGCACGGCGCCGCCAAGGCCCCGCGGCACGGAGGCGGTGCGGGCGGGCGCCCGGTAGGTCTTCGAGCCCTTGGCGAAGTCGTGCAGCCGGGTGCCGAAGGCCCGCTCGGCCGCCGCCGCGTCACCGGAGACGGCGACATAGCGCCGGGTGACCCCGGTGACCTTCAGACCGGCCGAGGACAGCCAGGACGTCACGGCCCGCACCTGGGCCCTGGTCGCGCCGAAGCGCGCCTGGGCCTGCGCGGCGCTCAGATATCTGCCGTACAGCGGCGAGGACGGGTCGGAGACCGCCCTCGCGTACGCGGCGAGGCCGGACGCGTCCCGGCCGGCCAGATACACCCGGGCCGTGACCCGGGCGCCGTCCGGGGTGGCGCCCCGGTCCGCCTCGGCGGTGGCCCACGCGGGTCTGGTGCCCGCGAGTGTGTCCCGGCCCGGGCCGTCCGCGGCGTGCGCCGCGGGTATGCCGAGCGCCAGTGCGCCGGCGAGCATCGGCAGTGTCGCCGCCATGCTCACACCGGCGCGCGCCGTGGCGCGGTTGGATCTCATAGAACCCCCTGCGATGCGGTTCGCATGCACGTAGTGGTCGCGGTCGTCGCCGATCCGCACCGGGGCCCGCGGCGGTCAGGGCCCGCGAGTGGATCACACGATGGGGGTCACTCTTACGGATGAACCGTTCATGCCAGGGGAACGCGGGGGTCAAGAGAAGCTCAAGGAACCGTCACCTGGGGCGAATTGGGGTGTTTGCCCGCCCGGAGGTCAGGAACGGGGCGCCGCTCCCCGCTTCTTGAGCATGTCGGCCATCAGCGCGATCTCGGACTGCTGCGCCTCGACCATGCCCTGCGCGAGCCGCTTCTCCACCCCGACCGTGCACCGGGCGACGCACCCCTCGGCCATGTGCACACCGCCCTGGTGATGGTCCGTCATCAGCTGGAGGTAGAAGACCTCCGCACGCTCGCCCGACAGCGTGCCCAGCTTCTTCAGCTCGGCGTTGGTCGCCATGCCCGGCATCAGCGCGCCGTCCTTGCCCGCGGGCATGCCGCCCATGCCCATCCAGGTCATCGGCGGCTCCGCCGACACCTTCGGCAGCCCCCACAGGTCCAGCCAGCCGAGCAGCATGCCCCGCTGGTTGGCCTGCGTCTGCGCGATGTCGTAGGCGAGCCGCCTGACCTCCGCGTCGTCCGTGCGGTCGCGCACGATGTACGACATCTCGACGGCCTGCTGATGGTGGACCGCCATGTCCCGGGCGAACCCGGCGTCCGCCGACTCGGCGCCCGGCGCCGCCGCGCCCGAGCCCCCGTCCTCGGCGACCGCGTAGGTGATCGCGCCGGCCGCGACCAGCGCGGCGGCCGCGGCCCCGGCGACCCAGCCGATGTGCCGCTTCACCGCACCGCCCTCACTTCGTCGTCCCGCCGGTGCACGAGGCACCCGGTTCGGGCGTCTGCTTGCCCTGCACATACGTCGAGAAGAACGTGTTCACCGCCGGGTCGTCCGCGCTCTTCACGGTCACCTGGTGGCCCCAGGCCGACAGCATCAGCGGGGCCGCCTGGTCCTCGTACGGGCTCATCAGCGAGTACGGGGTCTGCTTCACCTTGGCCGCGAGCGCGTCCACGTCCGTCTTCTTCGCCGCCGCGGTGTACGTCACCCAGACCGCGCCGTGCTCCAGCGAGTGCACCGCGTTCTCGTTCTTCACCGGCGCGGTGTAGACGTCGCCGTTGCAGTTCAGCCACACCGGGTTGTGGTCGCCGCCGACCGGCGGCCGCATCGGGTACGTCACGCTCGTCTGGACGTGGTTGCGCGCCAGGTCGCCCTTCCAGGTGCGCACGCCGTCGTCGCCGGTCACGAAGTGCCCCGAGTCGCCGGCGCCCTTGGAGTCGTCCGCCGCGCTGTCCGTGGAGTCGGACCGCGTGTTCACGAGGACGACACCGCCGACGACCAGACCGGCGACGACCACCACGCTCGCGGCGATGGTGAGCAGCCGGTTGCGGCGCTCGCGGGCCCGCTCGGCCCGCTGCATCTCCGCTATGCGGGCCTTGCGGGCCGCGCTGCTGTTGTTCTTCGCGGAAGCCATGAGGCGTGTCCTTCTGGGGGAAAGGGGCGGAGGCGTGGTGCGGGGGTGCGGTGCGGGGTGGCGCTCGCTGATCGTAATGGGCGGGGGGCCGCGTTTCGTAGGGAGGGCGCAGGAATCGGGGTGACGGGAGTGAAGTGAAGCGCGGGGATGTGCCGCCTCGGCGACGCGCATCAAAACGGGCGGGAACGATCGGGATCGGCCATTACGGATGGTGGTCCGGGCAGGCAAGATGGGCGGCAGAGCAGTACACCTGCCGGACCCTGCGCGTTCCGTGCGAGGTCGGCCGGGCGATCAAGGTCCGCAACGCGCATGAAATGGTGTTGTGGTGGGATGCTCAGGTGCCCGACCGCCTCCGGTGGCACCGGGGAAAGGCGGCCTGACCAGCAAGGATGGGGAAGCGGAAGATGGACAAGCAGCAGGAGTTCGTGCTCCGGACCTTGGAGGAGCGCGACATCCGGTTCGTACGCCTGTGGTTCACGGACGTGCTGGGCTTCCTCAAGTCCGTCGCCGTGGCCCCCGCCGAGCTGGAACAGGCATTCGACGAGGGCATCGGCTTCGACGGCTCCGCCATCGAGGGCTTCGCCCGGGTCTACGAGTCCGACATGATCGCCAAGCCCGACCCGGCCACCTTCCAGGTCCTGCCCTGGCGCGCCGAGACCCCCGGCACGGCCCGCATGTTCTGCGACATCCTCATGCCGGACGGCTCCCCGTCCTTCGCCGACCCCCGCTATGTGCTCAAGCGCGCCCTGGCCCGCACCTCCGACCTGGGCTTCACCTTCTACACCCACCCGGAGATCGAGTTCTTCCTGCTGAAGGACCGCCCGCTCGACGGCTCCCGCCCCACCCCCGCCGACAACTCCGGCTACTTCGACCACACCCCGACCAACATCGGCATGGATTTCCGCCGCCAGGCGATCACCATGCTGGAGTCGATGGGCATCTCCGTCGAGTTCTCCCACCACGAGGGCGCCCCCGGCCAGCAGGAGATCGACCTGCGCTACGCCGACGCGCTCTCCACGGCCGACAACGTCATGACGTTCCGGCTGGTCATGAAGCAGGTCGCGCTGGAACAGGGGGTGCAGGCGACCTTCATGCCGAAGCCGTTCAGCGAGCACCCCGGCTCCGGCATGCACACCCACCTCTCGCTCTTCGAGGGCGACCGGAACGCGTTCTACGAGTCCGGCGCCGAGTACCAGCTCTCCAAGGTCGGCCGCTCCTTCATCGCCGGACTGCTCCGGCACGCGGCGGAGATCTCGGCCGTCACCAACCAGTGGGTCAACTCCTACAAGCGCATCTGGGGCGGCTCCGAGCGCACGGCGGGCGCCGGCGGCGAGGCGCCCTCGTACATCTGCTGGGGCCACAACAACCGCTCCGCCCTGGTCCGGGTGCCGATGTACAAGCCGGGCAAGACGGGCTCCGCGCGCGTGGAGGTCCGCTCCCTCGACTCGGGCGCGAACCCCTACCTGGCCTACGCCGTGCTGCTGGCCGCCGGCCTCAAGGGCATCGAGGAGGGCTACGAGCTGCCGCCCGGCGCCGAGGACGACGTCTGGGCCCTGTCCGACGCGGAGCGGCGCGCCATGGGCATCGAGCCGCTGCCGCAGAACCTCGGCGAGGCCCTGACCCTGATGGAGCGCAGCGACCTGGTCGCCGAAACCCTCGGCGAACATGTCTTCGACTTCTTCCTGCGCAACAAGCGTGCCGAGTGGCACGAGTACCGCTCGGAGGTCACGGCGTTCGAACTCCGCAAGAACCTGCCGGTGCTGTAGCAGCAGGTCAGAGCGGGTTTCCCGCCGATTCGGCGGGTGGGGCCGACGGCCACGAACCGCCGGCCCCACGGCAGCTGCGGGGGCGGGCGGCGCAGAAGGCGGCCCAGCCGGCCGCGCCCTCCGCAGCCGACACACGTCCCCGCACGGCGCCGCCGACGCCCGTCACCCGTTCGGCGGGCCCGGCTCGCCGGTGCGGGCGAACGGGGTGTCTCATGGTGGGTGAACCACAACCGCATGCGTGTGCGAGGTGGCCGATGGACGACATACGCACCGAACGACGGGCGGCCGGCAGGCCGCGGCTGGTCGAGCGGTGGCGCGAGGCCGCGGAACGCAATCTCACGCCGACCAAACGGTCGCTCATCGTCACGTGGGCGTCCTTCGGTACGACATGGGGCACGGTACGGCTGATCACGCACGGCATCCGGGGCGGCTGGCTGCCCTGGGGCAACATCTCCGCGGGCGGCGAGCACCTGCACCACTACAACCTCGGCATCGCCACGCTGGCCGGCATCGGGCTGATCGCGGTACGCGGTGACGAACGGGCCGTCGGCCACCCCGCGGTCGCCGCCGCCTACGGCGCCGGCACCGCCCTGATCACCGATGAGTTCGCCTTGCTGCTCGACCTTCAGGACGTCTACTGGGCCAAGCAAGGGCGCCTCAGCGTCGACGTCTCCCTCGGCGTCCTCGCCGCGCTCGGCACCTACCTCACCGCCAAACCGTTCTGGGACGAGATCGCCAAGGTGACACGCCACCACATCGCCTCCGCCGCGAAGCGCACCCTGCCGTCCCCCGGGTAGGGCCGTGCCGGCAGGCCCCGGAACGGGAGGCCCCGGGCTGTTGGGCACCAGGCCACGGTCGCGTCGCCCCGCACCCAGACACAAGACCCATGGTGCGGGGCGCGGCACCTTCCCTTCGGGGCGACCTGCCTTTGCGGTGCCTTGGGGGGTTTCCTTACCGGCGTGGGGCCGGGTTGCGCCACATGGGCAGCATCTCGGGGCCGCCGTCGGGCAACTGGATCCCGGGCCCCATCAGTTCGAAGCCGTGTCGCCCGTAGAGCCGCGCGCTGCGCCGGCTGCTGGCTTCGAGGTAGGCGCCCAGCCCTTCCGCGTCGCATACGTTCACAACGTGGCGGAGCAGTGCGCTGCCGACGCCGTGCGAGCGGTGTGCGGGGCGGACGCCGATGTAGCCGAGGTACCAGTGCGGCCGGTCGACGGGGTGCCGGTGGGCCGTGGCGTGGTCGTAGGTGACGGCTCGTGCCGCGTGCGGACCACAGGCCGCGCGCAGAGCGGCTTCGTGCGCGGCATCGGCCTCCAGCCGCTGCCACTGATCCGAGGGGAGCCAGACGGCCGCGCCTACGTGGTCGAGGTCGGCGAGCAGTTGCCCGTGCTTGGCGGCGGCGGTGGCCTGATGGGTGAAGTAGCGGACGCTGTAGTCGAGATGAGTGCCCGGGTCGGGGAAGATCCACTGCAGCAGCGGGTCGTCTGCGAAGCCCTCGGCGAGGGTCCGCGCGGCGCTGCTGATATCGGCTGTTCCGACGTCCTGCGTGTGCTGGGTCATGGCTGTGGTCCCTTCCTACGGCAGGAGCTCGCGGTGGGCCGCCGTCAGCGCGGCGGCGGCGCGTTGGACGTCTTCGTCGGTGGTGGCCCAGTTGGCCACCGAGATCCGCAGTACGACCCGGTCCTGCCAGCGGCTCACCGCGGCCCAGGCTTCGCCCTGCTGCTGGAGCACCGCGGCGACCTGGCGGGTGTGGGTGTCGGGGTGCTCATGCGGGTGCTCGAAGACGGCGAGGACCTGGTTGTAGGCGACATCGTTGACGATCTTGATGCCCGGCTCCTTCGCGAGCAGGTCCGCGAAGCGGCGGGCGTGGCCGCACAGCCGGTCGATCAGCTCGGCGACGCCGTCCTTGCCCAGGGTGCGCAAAGCAGCCCAGAGGGGGAAGACCCGGGCGCGCCGTGAGACTTCGATGCCCCATTGCACGGGATGGCGCTGGCTGGGGTCGAGGTGGAGGTAGTCGGCGGAGAGCGGGAAGGCGGCCTGGTGGGCCTGCTTGTCGGCGATGAAGGCGATGCCGCAGTCGTACGGGACGTTGAGGGCCTTGTGGGCGTCGGTGCCGATGGAGTCGGCCAGCTCGATGCCGTCGGCGAGGGTGTGCCGCAGCCTGGGTGAGGCCGCGGCCCACATGCCGAAGGCGGCGTCCAGGTGCAGCCAGCCGCCGGCGGCGTGTGTCTTGTCGGCAAGGACACGCAGCCGGTCCGCGCCGCCGGTGTTGATTTCGCCGATATGGCCGCAGACGATCAGTGGCCGGCCGGTGGCCGCCGCGATGGCCTCGTCCAGGGCGTCCTCACGGATCCGCCCCTCACTGTCCACCGGCAGCGTGCGGATGCTGCCGCCCAGGCCCAGCAGTTGCAGGGGGCGGACCACGGCGGCGTGGATGGACTCGTTGATCAGGACGGTGACCGGGGGAGCCCCGGCGAGGCCGCGTTCGGCGACGTCCCAGCCGGCCCGGGCCAGCACCGCGTGCCGCGCGACGGTCAGGCCGAGCAGGTCGGCGTGGGTGCAGGCGGGGGTGAAGGCGACGGAGGTGCCGGGCCGCAACCGGCACAGGTCCACCAGCCACTCGCCGCAGATCTCCTCGACGACGGCAGTGGCCGGGGAGCCGTCGTGCACGATGCAGTTCTGGTCCCACGCGGCCGTCAGCCAGTCCGCGGCCATCGCCACGGGCAGCGTGCCGCCGACGACGTAGCCGAAGTAACGGCCGCTGCCGGAGGGCACCAGACCGGCGTCGACCCCGGCGACGAGGTCGCCGAGGACGAGCTTGCCGTCGCTCGGCCGTTGCGGCAGCGGCCCGCCCAGCAGCTTACGGAGTTCGGCGTCGGTGGCACGGATGGAGACCGGGCGTTCAGACAGGTCTTCGAGATAGCGAAACGCCTCCGCAGCGGCCAGTTCGAGCAGGCCCACGTCGACGCGTAAAGACGAAGCAGACGTTCCCATATGAATCGTTGTCCCTTTCCGGACCGGTCCCTTGGCGACGAAGCACGGAGCAGCAGGTGATGGGGGTGCCGTTCGAGAGCTGCGGCGGCGCGGTACGGGCCGGTGCACCCCTGATCGCGCGAACACATCGAGGAGCCGACGCTCTCGGCCCGGCATCGGTGTGTTGACCACCGACGGCTACACACTGCACCACCGGCGGGCGGCCCGCGTAGGGGCGGAAGACCGTGGAACCGGGGCACTCACTGCACTTTCGTGCACTTGTGAATCTTGAGGGCGGACGGCGAACCCGGCGTACAGGTAACCGAACGTGATTCAGGGGGCGGCCTCTATGACGCTGTCGTGTGGCTTGACTTGACCTTGATCTCCGCGGACCGCACGGATGAAGATCGGGCTCACCGACCGTTCGATCACGGAGGCGCACACCATGAGACCGACGCGTGCCGTTCTGCTCGTCGCGGCCACCGCCCTGACACCGGCCCTGCTGTTCACCGCCCCGGCCTTCGCCACCGGCTCGCCGGCCCCGACCGCCACCGTCGAAGCGACCGGCTCCCGGCTCGACCAGCCCGACGACGACCGGGTCGCCATCGCCCGCATCCTCTTCGTGGCGACGCAGAACGGCGACAAACGGGTCATCCGCGAGGCCAACGAACTCCTTGACGACGGCACCCCGGACGAGATGCGCGCCTGGCTGGAAACCGGCTACCGGCTCGCCCAGGCCGAGGACGACGCCGTCTACACGGCCCGCCTGCTGGCGGACCCGACCATCACCCCCGCACTCCGCGCCGCCGCCAACGCGACCCTGAACGACGGCACCCCAGAAGCCCTGCGCTACTTCCGAGAAACGGGCCAATACGAAGCAGCCAACTAAAGCAACCAGCGCCCCGAAGGGGCGCGGGGCTGTGTCAATGTGCGGCTCCGCCGCGCGGGCGCGACCAGCCACGACGGACCCGCAGTCGCGCCACAGCCGCAACGTGCCCCTGGGGGGCGCCCCGTTAGGGGCGCGGGGAACTGCGCGAGCGACCACGACGGACCCGCAGTCGCCCCACAGCCGCAACGCGCTCCTGCGTGGCGCAAGGCGGCCCGGTCGGGGGGTGGCGCCCCGAAGGGGCGCGGGGAACTGCGCGACCAGCCACAACGGAGCCGCAGTCGCGCCACAGCCGCAACGTGCCCCGGGGGGGCGCCCCGTTAGGGGCGCGGGGAACTGCGCGATCAACCACGACGGACCCGCAGTCGCGCCACAGCCGCAACGCGCCCCTGCGTGGCGCAAGGCGGCCCGGTCGGCGGGGGCGACCCGTAGGGGCGCGGGACTGTATCAAGGGGCCTGAATCACAGGTATGCCGGGGACACCGCCGCCGGGCTGACCCGCCGGGAGGCACCCGTGCCGTCGGCCGGAACCTGGTACAGGTCGGCCCCGTAGTCCCCGGGCAGCGCGTACACGAGGGTGTGCGCGTCCCGCCACACCGCCTGGTCGTCCACGCTGCGCCGCTCCGCGAGCGGGGTCTCGCGCAGGGTACGCAGATCGAGGACGTACAGCCGCCAGGGGGCGTCCGCGGGCAGGCCCGCCACGCGCTTCTTGTAGGCGACGCGGGTGCCGTCGGGCGACAGGGAGGGGCACTCCACGTTCTGGTGCAGCGTCGTCACCGTCTCGGCCGTCAGGTCGCCGCGGACCAGATACGTGGTCCCCTTCGTCGCCAGGGTCGCGTAGAAGGTGCGGTCGTCCGCGGCGAACGTCACACCCCAGAAGTTGACGTCCGGTGAGGTGTAGGCGCGGCCGTCGCGGACGATGCGGAACCGCTCAAGCGAGGGGATCAGCCGGCCGGTGCGGGTGTCCACGACGGCGGTACGGGTGGAGAAGTGCGTGCCCGCGTACGAGTCGCCGCCCACGAACGCCGTCCAGGCGGCGAGGCGGCCACTGGGGGAGACCCGGGCCCGGGAGGGTATGCCGGGCACGTCGTAGCGGGCCGTGGTGCGCAGCCGGGCGTCCAGGATCAGCGCGCGGTAGCTGTCGGAGACCGGGCCGTGCTCCGCCTGGAGGCACACTCCGGTGCCCGCTGCGGCGTGGAAACGCAGGCACCTGACGCCGGAGGCGGTGCGCGGCCCGGCCGGGTCCGCCGCCGGGACCGCGGTCAGCTCGTCGCGGTGCGGGCCCCAGGCCATGGTGCGGAACACCAGCCGGCCGGGGTCCGTGAGCGTGACCCGGCCCGGGGTGACCGGTGGGCCGCCCGCCTGGGTGTGGTCGCGGCGCTCGGCCCGGGCCGACGCGTGCAGGACGGCCGCCAGCGCGACCGCCGTGAGGACGACGACGGCCGCCACCAGGACCAGCAACCGGGACCGCAGGGTCATGACACGGGCTCCAGGATCGTCGGGCGGAGGGAGTACGAGACGGCCGCGCACAGCGCGAGCGCCACGGTGGCCGCCGCCAGCGCGGTGCGGTCGCCCCACACCGTCCACGCGGCGCCGAACAGCAGCGAGCAGGCGAACCGGGCCATGGCCTGCCCGGTCTGTACGACGGCCAGCCCGGACGAGCGCAGCGCCTCGGGCACGCCGTCCGAGGCCGCCGCCATCAGCACGCCGTCGGTGGCCGCGTAGAAGCCGCCGTGCAGGGCGAGGACCGCGTACGGCAGGGCGGTGCCGTGCCAGGAGGTGAGCAGCAGGCCGTACGCCAGCAGCAGCGCCCCGTGTCCGGCCAGGAAGATCCGCCAGCGGCCCACCCGGTCGGCCAGCCGGCCCAGCGGCACCGCGAGCAGCAGGAACGCGGCGGCCGTGCCGAGCGGCAGCAGCGCGAACCAGCGGTCGGGGACGCCGAGGCGGCGTTGCAGCAGCAGGTAGACGAAGGAGTCGCTGACCGTGGCCAGGCCCAGCAGCAGGGCGCAGACCGTGATCCGGCGCAGCGCGCGGCGGCGCAGCAGACCGAGGGCGGCGCGCAGCGTGGGCCGCGGCTCACCACCGGCCGCCGGGCTGCCGCCGCCCGCCGGGCTGCCACCGGCCGCCGGGCTGCCGCCGCCCGCCGGGCTGCCGCCGGGCCGGTCCGTGGCGTCCGGTGCGCCGTGCGGTCGGCTCGTTGTGCCCGGCGGTACGAACAGGATCAGGACCAGCACCCCGGTCACGGCCACGCAGAAGCTCACAGTGAACACGGCGTCGTAGCCGTCGACCGTGGCCCGCAGGATCAGGAACGCGACGAGCGGGCCGAGCAGGGCGCCCGCGGTGTCCATCGCGCGGTGTACGCCGAAGGCCCGGCCGCGCGTCTCGGACGTACTGGAGAGCGAGATCAGGGCGTCGCGCGGGGCGGTGCGCAGGCCCTTGCCGGTGCGGTCGGCGGCCAGGATCAGGCCGATCGGGGTCAGGGTGTGCGCGAGCAGCAGCAGCGGCTTGCACAGCGCCGAGACGCCGTAGCCGAGCCCGGCCACCCACTTGTGCCGGCCTCCGCCGCGGTCGGCGAGGTGGCCCCCGGCGAGCCGGACGAGCGCGGAGAAGCCGTTGTAGATGCCGTCGAGCAGTCCGAAGCCCAGCGGTGACAGGCCGAGACCGGCCACCAGGTACAGCGGCAGCACGGCCGTGACCATCTCCGAGGAGACGTCGGTGACCAGGCTGACCGTGCCGAGCGCGAGGACGGTGGGCGCGACCGCGGGGCGGCGCCGTCCGGCAGGGGCCTGCCGGACGGCGCCTTGCGCGAACGGCGTGCTCGCGCGGCTGTCCGCCACATACACGTCAGGACGCCCAGACGCCGGTGATGTCCTTCGCGGAGGCCGCGTTGCCCGCGTGCTTCGTCAGGCCCTGCGAGTCCTCCAGGGTGCGCAGCAGGTCGTAGTGGTTGTAGGTGGTCGAGGAGCTGGAGCCCGCGGTGACCGGCTGGCCGTACAGGACCGTCGGGATCCGGTTGCCGGCGAGCCGGTTGTCCTCGTCGAAGGTGACGACGAGGAGGCTGTTGTGCGTCTTGGCCCAGGTGGCGTAGGCGCCCAGGTTGTTCTTCAGCCAGGTGTCACCGGTGGACACCGAGCAGTCGTGCATGTCGCTGCACAGGTTCGGGACCACGAAGGACAGCTGGGGCAGCGTCGTGTAGTCGGCCGGGAACTGCGCGAACGTCTTCGCGGTCGAGGTCGGTACGTTGCTGAAGCCGAACCACGGGTTGTGCTTGCGGGCGTAGCTGCCGCTGCTGCACGTGGTCGAGCCCTGGCTGGGCAGGGTCTCGTTGTAGCTGGCCCAGGTGCGGCCCGCGGCCAGCTGCTCGGAGGCCAGGTTGGCGGCCGAGGAGAAGCCGGGGGTGTAGCAGCTGTCGTCGGTGATGCCCTGGGTGGAGCCGGAGAACAGGGCGAAGTAGTTGGGCTGGCTCGGGTGGGTCTCGGCGTAGAACTGGCTGAGGTTGGCGCCGCCGGAGACCAGCGAGTTGATGTACGGGGCGCTGGAGGAGCCGATGACCTGGTTGTACGCGTGGTTCTCGAAGACCACGACGACCACGTGGTCCGGGGTCGGTACGGCGCCCGCGGCGTGCGCGGACTCGCCGCCGAGGCCGGTCCACAGCCCGAAGCCGGCCGCGGCGAGGGCTGCTGCGGACGCCACGACGGTACGGGCGCGGCGGAGCACGGAACTGCCGGACACATCAACCTCCGGTGGGGGGAAGGAAGCCAACGGTGCACGCGAGATCATGCACACGCCAACATGCCCTGGTCTCACGGCGGGCGGCCCACGGGATGAAAACCACATGAACACGGAGCCCTCCGGGGGCCGACGGGGCGCTCGGTCGTGTGGGCCGGAGTCACGTGCCACGATGCGCTGTCGGTCGTCCGCGGCACCATTGTGGCTGGTCGCGCCCGCGCGGCGGAGCCGCATATCGATACAGCCCCGCGCCCCTTCGACTTCGGGGCGCTGCCTCAGCGGAAGGGCCACTTTGTCTGGCCGAAGGGGGTGCCCTTGGCGAAGCCGAAGACCGTGCGCGGGGGCACCGCGAAGACCCGCGCACGCCCCGGGCCGTGTTCGAAGCAGCCGTCCCGCACCTCGAAGTGCCAGAACGCCCCGTACTTCGCCTCCCAGGCCGCGGCCAGCTCCCGTAGCCGCCCGTCGTCGGTGACCCGCACCGCCGTGCCCTCCACCACCAGGTCGTAGCCCTTGTCCCAGGTGTTGGTGCCGGTGGTCAGCACCACCTCGGGGTTGCGGTCGAGGTTGCGCGCCTTGCGCTCCCGCGGGCCGGTGCAGAAGTGCAGCGCCCCGTCCGCCCACACGGCGGGCAGCGGCGTCACGTGCGGGCGCCCGTCCGGCCGTACGGTCGAGATCCAGAACAACTCGGCCGCGCGCAGCAACGCCTCGGCCTCGGACCAGGCGGGCGCGCTCGCGCCCGCGCTGGAATAGCGGCGGTCCAGTTCGCCCTCGGGCTCCCGCATGACGCCTCCCTCTGATCGTGACCGACTGACCGACTGACCGACTGACCGGCTGATCGGCTGATCGACGGTCCCTGCCCAGTACGGACCGGGTCCCTGCCCAGTACAGACCTGGCGGCCGCCCGGAACTCATCGCGGTCCGCCCCGGCGCTTCACCGCGCCTGTCCGGTTAGGCTCTCGCCAGGACGACCTTGATCCGACCCGACCCGAGGGGAGGCCGCGGATGACGCCGGGGCGCAGGAGCAGTACCTTCACGCGACTGCTGCGGCACGGCTTCACCGACCCCTCCGGCGCCGAGCGGCTGCTCGACGGCGCCGAGCTGGCCCCCGTGCGCAGCGACCCGGTCCTGCTGGAGGCGCTGGGCGCCACCGCCGACCCGGACCTCGCGCTGGCCGGCCTGGTACGTCTGCTTGAGGCCCAGCCCGATCCCACCGCCCACCGCGAACTGCTCGACACGCTGATAGCGGCCAAGCCGCTGCGCGACCGCCTGCTCGGCGTGCTCGGCGCCTCCGCTGCCCTCGCCGACCATCTGGCCCGGCACCCCCGGGACTGGGCGGAGCTGGTCACCTACGAGCCGCACGACCTGCACCCGGGCGTGGCGGAGTTCGAGCGTGGCCTGTCCGAGGCCACCGACCCGGTCTCGCTGCGCGTCGCCTACCGCCGCTGTCTGCTGTCCATCGCCGCCCGCGACGTGTGCGGCACCACCGACGTCGCCCAGACCGCCGCCGAACTCGCCGACCTCGCCACCGCCACCCTGCGCGCCGCCCTCGCCATCGCCCGCGCCGCCGCCCCCGACGACGCCGCGCTGTGCCGGCTCGCGGTGATCGCGATGGGCAAGTGCGGCGGCCACGAGCTGAACTACGTCTCCGACGTGGACGTGATCTTCGTCGGGGAGGCCGCGAACGGCGCCGACGAGGCCAAGGCGCTCAGGGCCGCCGCGAAACTCGCCGCGCACATGATGCGGATCTGCTCCGAGACCACCGTCGAGGGCTCCATCTGGCCGGTGGACGCCAACCTGCGCCCCGAGGGCCGCAACGGCCCGCTGGTGCGCACCCTCAGCAGCCATCTCGCCTACTACCAGCGCTGGGCGAAGACCTGGGAGTTCCAGGCGCTGCTCAAGGCCCGCCCGGTGGCCGGGGACATCGAACTGGGGGAGGAGTACATCAGCGCCGTCGAACCCCTGGTCTGGACGGCCGCCGAGCGCGAGAACTTCGTACCCGACGTGCAGAAGATGCGCAGGCGCGTCGTCGAGAACATCCCCGCCGCCGAGGTCGAACGCGAGCTGAAGCTCGGCCCCGGCGGCCTGCGCGACGTCGAATTCGCCGTACAGCTCCTGCAGTTGGTGCACGGCCGGTCCGACCCGGCGCTGCGCAGCGGCACCACCCTGGACGCGCTCGCCGCCCTGGCCGCCGGCGGCTACGTCGGCCGCGCCGACGCCGCCCGGCTCGACGAGGCGTACCGCTTCCTGCGCTGCCTGGAACACCGCATCCAGCTCTACCGGCTGCGCCGCACCCACCTCGTCCCGGACGACGAGGCCGATCTGCGCCGCCTCGGCCGCTCCCTCGGCCTGCGCACCGACCCGGTGGACGGGCTGCTGCGCGAGTGGCGGCGGCACACCGGCGTGGTCCGCCGCCTGCACGAGAAGCTGTTCTACCGCCCGCTGCTCGACGCCGTCGCCCAACTCGCCCCGGGCGAGGCCCGGCTGAGCCCCGAGGCGGCCCGGGAACGGCTGGTCGCCCTCGGCTACTCCGACCCGGCCGCCGCGCTGCGCCACCTGGAGGCGCTGGCCGCCGGCGTCACCCGCAAGGCGGCCATCCAACGCACCCTGCTGCCCGTCCTGTTGGGCTGGTTCGCGGACTCCGCCGACCCGGACGCGGGCCTGCTCAACTTCCGCAAAGTGTCCGACGCGCTCGGCAAGACCCCCTGGTATCTGCGGCTGCTGCGGGACGAGGGCGCGGCGGCCGAGAACCTGGCCCGCGTGCTGTCGGCCGGACGGCTCGCCCCCGACCTGCTGATGCGCGCCCCCGAAGCGGTGGCTCTGCTCGGCGACGGCGACGGGGCCGGCCTCGAACCGCGCGGACGCGCGGGCCTGGAAGCGGAGATCCTGGCCGCCGTGGGCCGCGCGGAGAACGCCGAACAGGGGGTCACCGCGGCCCGCGGGGTCCGCCGCCGGGAGCTGTTCCGCACCGCGGCCGCCGACATCGTCGACTCCTACGGCACCGAGGCCAACCCCGTCGAGGCCGACCAGGGCGCGCTGGTGGACCGGGTGGGCGCCGCGGTCTCCGACCTGACCGCGGCGACCCTCGCGGGCACGCTGCGCGCCGTGGTCAGGACCGGCTGGGGCGACACCCTGCCGACCCGCTTCGCGATCATCGGCATGGGCCGCTTCGGCGGCCACGAACTGGGCTACGGCTCCGACGCCGACGTGGTCTTCGTCCACGAACCGCAGGACGGCGTGGGCGACCACGAGGCGGCGGCCGCGGCCGGCAAGGTCGTCTCCGAGATGCGCCGGCTGCTCCAGCTGCCCAGCGCGGACCCGCCGCTGCTGATCGACGCCGACCTGCGCCCCGAGGGCAAGTCGGGGCCCCTGGTGCGCACCCTCAAGTCGTACGCGGCCTACTACCGCCGCTGGTCCCTGGTGTGGGAGTCACAGGCGCTGCTGCGGGCCGAACCGGTCGCCGGGGACGCGGAACTGGGCCGCCGGTTCATCGAACTCATCGACCCGCTGCGCTACCCGGCCGAGGGCCTGGGCGACGACGCGGTCCGCGAGATCCGCCGGCTGAAGGCCCGCATGGAGTCCGAACGCCTGCCGCGCGGCGCCGATCCGAAGCTGCACACCAAGCTCGGCCCCGGCGGGCTCTCCGACGTCGAGTGGACGGTGCAACTGCTCCAGCTCCGGCACGCCTGGGCCGAGCCGGGACTGCGCACCACCCGCACCCGGAAGGCGCTTGCCGCCGCCCGCGCGGCCGGGCTGATCTCCGCGGAGGACGCCGCGACCCTGGACGAGGCGTGGGTGCTCGCGACCCGGGTGCGCAACGCGGTCATGCTGGTCCGCGGCCGGGCCGGCGACACATTCCCCACCGACCCCCGCGAACTCGCCGCCGTGGGCCGCTACCTCGGCTACACCTCCGGCCACGCCGGCGACATGCTGGACGCCTACCGCCGCACCACCCGCCGCGCCCGAACGGTCGCGGAGGCGCTGTTCTACGACGCCTGAGCCCACGAAGGGGAGCGCCGGCCCGGTGGCTGTGCCGGTACCAGGCGGGGCAGTGCGTAGGGCAGGGAGCCGTACCACAGGCCGGCCAGGGTGTAGCCGAACGCCAGGCACAGCACGCCGCCGACCGCGTCGAGCCAGAAGTGGTTGGCGGTGGCGACGATGACCACCAGGGTCGCCGCCGGGTACAGCAGGCCGAGCACCCGCACCCAGGGCACCTTGGCCAGCGCGAAGACCGTCAGCCCGCACCACAGCGACCAGCCGATGTGCATCGAGGGCATCGCGGCGTACTGGTTGGACATGTGCTTCAGATCGCCCGAGGCCATCGAGCCCCATGTCTGGTGGACCATCACCGTGTCCACGAAACGGCTGCCGTCCATCAACCGGGGCGGGGCGAGCGGATACAGGTAGTAGCCGACCAGGGCCACGCCCGTCGTCGCGAACAGCACCAGGCGCGTCGCCGCGTAACGGCCGGGGTGGCTGCGGTACAGCCACACCAGCACCGTCAGCGTCACCACGAAGTGCAGTGTCGCGTAGTAGTAGTTCATCCCCACGATCAGCCAAGTCACCGAGTTCACGGCGTGGTTGACCGATTCCTCGACGGCGATCCCCAGCCGGTGCTCGGTCTGCCAGATCCAGTCGGCGTTGCGCAGCGCCTTGCCCCGTTGCTCGGGAACCGCGTTGCGGATCAGGGAGTACGTCCAGTAACTCACCGCGATGAGCAGGATCTCGAACCACAGGCGGGGTTGTCGCGGGGTGCGCAGCCGACCGAGGAAACGCTGCTCGCCCTCGCCCGTGACGGCCTGCGGAACGGCCCCCTCCTCGCGACCTTCCGGCTGTGTCACGGTCGAGTCACTCATAGGCACAGAGTCTGCCAGAAAAGCTATCTCCGACAGATCATCCCAAGGTCGGGTCCGCAACGCATGTTCTACGCCACAGGGACCCCCTGCCCGCCGCCCCCTCCACCTTCCGGACGAGACCCGTGCCGCGGGCACGGCGCCGGTTCGGCTCTGGGGCGTGCACGTGTGCCTTTTGCTCCGCGGGGGCGTGCGCTGTGTGTGGCGGGGGTGTGATGCGGAGTGCCGGTTGTGCGGGGTCGGTTTCGTGGTGGTCGGCCGGTGGTGTGGGTGGGTCAGGGGCGGGGGCGGTCGGTGGGGGAGGAGGCTGTCGAGCCGCGTACCACCAGTTCCGGCATGAACACGAACTCGCTGTGCGGAGCGGGAGTTCCGCCGATCTCCTCAAGCAGCGTCCGCACCGCCGCCTGCCCCATCGCCGGTACCGGCTTGCGGATCGTGGTCAACGGCGGGTCGGTGAAGGCGATCAGCGGGGAGTCGTCGAAGCCGACCACCGAGACGTCCCGCGGGACGTCCAGGCCCCGCTGCCGTACCGCCCGTATCGCGCCGAGCGCCATCATGTCGCTGGCGCAGACCACGGCCGTACAGTCCCGTTCGATCAGCGCGCCGGCCGCGGCCTGGCCGCCCTCCAGCGTGTACAGCGAGTGCTGGACCAGCTCCGCCTCGATCACCTCCGCGGCGAGCCCCAACTGGTCCCGCATCGCCCGCACAAAGCCCTCGATCTTGCGCTGCACCGGCACGAACCGCTTCGGCCCGAGGGCCAGCCCGATCCGGGTGTGCCCCAGCGACACCAGATGGGTCACCGCCAGCGTCATCGCCGCCCGGTCGTCGGGCGAGATGAACGGCGCCTGCACCTTCGGCGAGAAGCCGTCGACGAGCACGTACGGCACGCCCTGCGCGCGCAGCCGCTCGTAGCGCTGCATGTCGGCGGTGGTGTCCGCGTGCAGTCCTGAGACGTAGATGATCCCGGCGACCCCGCGGTCCACCAGCATCTCGGTCAACTCGTCCTCCGTCGACCCGCCCGGGGTCTGCGTGGCGAGCACCGGCGTGTAGCCCTGGCGGGTCAGGGCCTGCCCGATGACCTGCGCCAGCGCGGGGAATATCGGGTTCTCCAGCTCCGGGGTGATCAGCCCGACCAGGCCCTCGCTACGCTGCCGCAGCCGTACCGGCCGCTCGTAGCCGAGCACGTCGAGCGCGGCGAGCACGGACTGGCGGGTGGTGGCGGCGACGCCCGGCTTCCCGTTGAGGACGCGGCTGACGGTCGCTTCGCTCACCCCCGCTTGCGCAGCGATGTCCGCAAGCCGTGTGGTCACGCCACCGGACTGTACCGGTCGGTTCTCTCCCTGCCCACCGATCGGACGCCGGGCACGCCCCGTCGCACGGCTCGCTGCGGGTTGCTGCGTCATCGCGGTCCCTCGTCCCTCTGGTCGGCCTCGGATGGCAAGAGCTTGCAGAGTCTTGCACAAGGTGCCCCGTGCCCGCTGATCGGCCGTGTCATCGGGTCGCGAAGGGGTCGAGACCCGATAACGACAGGGTAACCCCGGAGATCTCTTGCACTTTTTTTCTGCAAGGTCTTTCGGAACGCTTACAACGCTGTTACGTTCACGTCGCCCGGCGGACGCAACGGCGCAGTCGGCAAGTCGCGGGGACGGCGGACGGGACCGCTCCCCGCACCACTCGGGCTTTTCACCCTCAAGGAGAACTCATGCGGCGTGGCATAGCGGCCTCCGCGCTGGTGGCGTCCCTCGCCCTCACGGCGACGGCGTGCGGCGGAAGCGACAGCGACAACGGCGACAGCGCCGGCGGCCCGGTCACCATCACCTGGTGGGACACCTCCAACGCCACCAATGAGGCGCCGACGTACAAGGCCCTGGCCAAGGAGTTCGAGGCCGCCAACAAGGACATCAAGGTCAAGTACGTCAACGTCCCCTTCGACCAGGCGCAGAACAAGTTCGACACCGCCGCCGGCGCCAAGGGCGCCCCGGACGTGCTGCGCTCCGAGGTCGGCTGGACCCCGGCGTTCGCCAAGAAGGGCTACTTCCTGCCCCTTGACGGCACCACCGCCCTCGCGGACCAGGCCAAGTTCCAGCCCAGCCTGATCACCCAGGCGCAGTACGAGGGCAAGACGTACGGCGTGCCGCTGGTCACCGACACCCTCGCGCTCGTCTACAACAAGGCCCTGTTCGAGAAGGCCGGCATCACCGAGGCCCCCAAGACCTGGGACGAGCTGAAGTCCGCCGCCGCGAAGATCAAGGACAAGACCGGCGTCGACGGCTACTGGGGCTCCACCCAGGCGTACTACGCCCAGTCCTTCCTGTACGGCGAGGGCACCGACACCGTCGACGCCGCCGCCAAGAAGATCACCGTGACGTCGGCCGCCGCCAAGAAGGGCTACGGCACCTGGCTGAGCCTGTACTCCGGCAAGGGCCTGCACAAGGCCGACACCACCGCCGACGCCTACGCCCACATCCAGGACGCGTTCGTCAGCGGCAAGGTCGCCGCGATCATCCAGGGCCCGTGGGAGATCACGAACTTCTACCAGGGCTCCGCCTTCAAGGACAAGGCCAACCTGGGCATCGCCACCGTCCCGGCCGGCTCCACCGGCAAGGCGGGCGCCCCGACCGGCGGCCACAACCTCTCGGTGTACGCCGGCTCCGACAAGGCGCACCAGGAAGCGGCCCTGAAGTTCGTCAACTTCATGACCTCGGCGAAGTCCCAGGAGACCGTCGCCCTGAAGAACTCCACGCTGCCCACCCGTGACGACGCCTACACGGCCCAGGTGAAGGCCGACCCCGGCATCGCCGGCTTCCAGGGCGTGCTCGCCGCCGCCCAGCCGCGTCCCGCACTGCCCGAGTACAGCTCCCTGTGGGGCCCGCTGGACACCGAACTGCCGAAGATCGCGGGCGGCAAGGAGTCCCTGGACGCGGGTCTGGGCAACGCCGAGGTCGCGATCGAGAAGCTGGTCCCGGACTTCAGCAAGTAAGGCCCGGGTGGCCGCCGGCTCCGCCCCCGAGCGCCCGACATCGCTCGACCAGGGGAACCCCGCGCGCAGGGGAGGGAACCGGCGGCCACCGGCCCGCGCCCGCCCCACCCCCGAACCGCAGACCTGCGAGAAGGTTGTCGAACCATGACAGTCGCCATCGACCGCGCGACCGGCAAGCGCCACGGTGACCGCGCGCCTCGGCCCGGGCTGGGGCAGCGCCTGAAGCACGGCTACCAAAGACACTGGTACGCCTACGCCATGATCGCCCCCGTGGCCGTGGTGCTCGGCGTCCTCGTGCTCTACCCCCTGGTGTACGGCCTCTACCTCACCCTCACCGACGCCAACAGCCTCAACACGGCGCGCACGATCGGCGTCAACCACATCGCGGCCACCTACGAGTTCATCGGCCTGGACAACTACAAGGACGTGCTGTTCGGCCCGACGGCCTACGACCGCTTCTGGTCGCACTTCATCTGGACCATCGTGTGGACCGCGCTGTGCGTCGCCCTGCACTACTGCATCGGCCTCGGCCTCGCCCTGCTGCTCAACCAGCGGCTGCGCGGCCGCACCGTCTACCGGCTGATCCTGGTCCTGCCGTGGGCCGTGCCCACCTTCGTCACCGTCTTCGGCTGGCGCTTCATGCTCGCCGACGGGGGCATCATCAACTCCGCCCTCGACACGCTGCACCTGCCGACGCCCCTGTGGCTTGAGGACACCTTCTGGCAGCGGTTCGCCGCCGTCATGGTCAACACCTGGTGCGGGGTGCCCTTCATGATGGTCTCGCTCCTCGGCGGCCTGCAGTCCATCGACACCGCCCTCTACGAGGCCGCCGAGATGGACGGCGCCAACGCCTGGCAGCGGTTCCGCCACGTCACCCTGCCGGGCCTGAGATCCGTCAGCTCCACCGTCGTACTCCTCGGCATCATCTGGACCTTCAACCAGTTCGCCGTCATCTTCCTGCTGTTCGGCACCACCGCACCCGACGCGCAGATCCTCGTGACCTGGGCCTACTACCTGGGCTTCGGACAGCAGCCGCGTGACTTCGCGCAGTCGGCCACCTACGGCATCCTGCTGCTGGCCATCCTGATCGTCTTCACCTCGTTCTACCGCCGCTGGCTGAACCGCAATGAGCAGCAGCTCGCGATCTGAGGCAGGAGTTCCCATGAGTACGACCACCGTCGAGACCTCCGCCACGGTGACCGAGGACCGCCCGGCGCCCGCCGGCCGCAAGCGCCGCACCCGCGGCGAACGCGGCCTCGCGGCGTCCCTCGCCTCGCACGGCGTCCTGGTCGCCGGGAGCGCCGTGGCGCTCTTCCCGGTCGCCTGGCTGGTGTTCCTGTCCCTCGGCCCGGACAAGGACGACTATCTGCACCCGGGCGGCATCTGGCGCAAGATGACGTTCGACAACTACACGTTCGTCCTCCAGCACACGAACTTCTTCGACTGGCTGAAGAGTTCCCTGATCGTCTCGCTCGGCACCACCGTGCTCGGCGTGCTGGTCGCCGCCACCACCGGATACGCGGTCTCCCGCATGCGCTTCCCCGGCTACCGGAAGTTCATGTGGGTGCTCCTGGTCACCCAGATGTTCCCGGTGGCCGTCCTCATGGTGCCGATGTACCAGATCCTGGCCGACCTCCAGCTCATCGACAGCTACTTCGGGCTGATCCTCGTGTACTGCTCGACGGCGGTGCCGTACTGCGCCTGGCTGCTGAAGGGCTACTTCGACACCATCCCGTTCGAGATCGACGAGGCGGGACGCGTCGACGGGCTGACCCCCTTCGGCACGTTCGCCCGCCTCATCCTGCCGCTCGCCAAGCCGGGACTCGCGGTCGCCGCCTTCTACAGCTTCATCACCGCGTTCGGCGAGGTCGCCTTCGCCACCACCTTCCTGCTGGACGACCAGAAGTACACGCTCGCCGTCGGCCTGCAGAGCTTCGTCAGCGAGCACGACGCCCAGCGCAACCTCATGGCCGCCACCGCGGTGCTGATCGCGATACCCGTCTCCGCGTTCTTCTACCTCGTGCAGAAGAACCTGGTGACCGGCCTCACCGCCGGCGGCACGAAGGGCTGACGCCCGCCGCCGCACCACCCCTTAATGACCCGAACTCCTTTACGTACCAAGGACGCCATGAGCCAGCACTCCGCCGACCCGGCCCCGAACACCGCCCTCGCCACCGTCGCGGGCCACCGCGACTGGTGGCGGGACGCGGTGATCTACCAGGTCTATCCGCGCAGCTTCGCCGACAGCAACGGCGACGGCATGGGCGACCTGGAGGGCATCCGTTCCCGACTCCCCTATCTGCGCGCCCTCGGCGTGGACGCCGTGTGGCTCAGCCCCTTCTACGCCTCGCCGCAGGCAGACGCGGGGTACGACGTCGCCGACTACCGGGCCGTGGACCCCATGTTCGGCAATCTGCTGGACGCCGACGCGCTGATCCGCGACGCCCACGCGGAGGGCCTGCGGATCATCGTCGACCTGGTGCCCAACCACTCCTCCGACCAGCACGAGTGGTTCAAGCGCGCGCTCGCCGAGGGCCCCGGCTCGCCGCTGCGGGACCGCTACCACTTCCGCCCCGGCAAGGGCGCCGACGGTGAACTCCCGCCCAACGACTGGGAGTCCATCTTCGGCGGGCCGGCCTGGACGCGGCTGCCGGACGGCGAGTGGTATCTGCACCTGTTCGCCCCCGAGCAGCCCGACTTCAACTGGGAACACCCGGCCGTCGGCGACGAGTTCCGCTCCATCCTGCGGTTCTGGCTCGACATGGGCGTGGACGGCTTCCGCATCGACGTGGCGCACGGTCTGGTCAAGGCGGAGGGGCTGCCCGACCTCGGCGCGCACGACCAGCTCAAGCTGCTGGGCAACGATGTCATGCCGTTCTTCGACCAGGACGGCGTGCACGCCGTCTACCGCGAGTGGCGCAAGGTCCTCGACGAGTACTCCGGCGACCGGATCTTCGTCGCGGAGGCGTGGACCCCGACCGTCGAGCGCACCGCGAACTACGTCCGCCCCGACGAGCTGCACCAGGCGTTCAACTTCCAGTATCTGAGCACCGACTGGGACGCGGTGGAACTGCGCCGGGTCATCGACCGCACCCTGGACGCCATGCGGCCGGTCGGCGCGCCCGCCACCTGGGTGCTGTCCAACCACGACGTCACCCGGCACGCCACCCGCTTCGCCAACCCGCCCGGCCTCGGCACCCAGATCCGCACCGCCGGGGACCGCGAGCTGGGGCTGCGCCGGGCCCGCGCCGCCACCCTGCTGATGCTGGCGCTGCCCGGCTCGGCCTACCTCTACCAGGGCGAGGAGCTGGGCCTGCCCGACGTGGTGGACCTGCCGGACGAGGTCCGCCAGGACCCGGCGTACTTCCGCGGCGCGGGACAGGACGGCTTCCGCGACGGCTGCCGGGTCCCGATCCCGTGGACCCGCGAGGGCTCCTCCTACGGCTTCGGACCGGGCGGCAGCTGGCTGCCGCAGCCGTCGGTCTGGGGCGAGCTGAGCGTGCAGGCGCAGGAGGGCGTGCCCGGCTCGACGCTGGAGCTGTACCGCTCGGCGCTGGCCGTACGGCGTGCGCAGCCGGACCTCGGCGCGGGCGAGAGCGTGGAGTGGCTGCGCGCGCCCGAGGGCGTACTGGCCTTCCGCCGCGGGGAGTTCGTCTGCGTCACGAACACGACGAGCGAGCCGGTGACGACCCCGGCACACGGCCGCGTACTCCTCACCACCGAAGAGGTGACCGACACGTCCGGCGAAACAAAGATCCCGCCCAACACCACGGTGTGGTGGACAACAGCCTGACAACACCCCCCGCGCCCCAAAGGGGCGCGGGGAACTACGCGACAAGCCACGACGCCGCCGCACCCGAACGCGGACCGTCGGTCGGTGTATTGCCGCAGGCGCGCTCGGGCAGCGCCCCGTAGGGGCGCGGGGAACTGCGCGACCAGCCACGATGACGCCGCACCCGAACGACGACCTGCCGGGCCCCCGGAGGGGGGCGCGGGGAACTGCGCGACCAGCCACGACGCTGCCGCACCCGACCGAGGACCTGCCAAGCCCCCGGAGGAGACGTCAGCCAGAAAACTTGCTGCAACTTTCCCCCGGCCCGCTGCCCTTTCACTCGGCAGGCCCTAACATCTGCGCCACCGCAAGTTTCAGCAAGAGCCTTCAATGACGAAGGGACCCCCATGCCTCGCAGATCACTCCTCGGCGCCCTCGCCACCGCCGCCCTTGTCATGACCCCGACCGCCGCGGACGCGTCACCGCCCGGCACCAAGGACGTCACCGCCGTCCTCTTCGAGTGGAAGTACGCCTCGGTGGCCCGCGAGTGCACCACCACCCTCGGCCCCGCAGGTTACGGCTACGTCCAGGTCTCCCCGCCCGCCGAGCACATACAGGGCGGCCAGTGGTGGACGTCGTACCAGCCGGTCAGCTACCGGATCGCCGGCCGCCTGGGCGACCGCACCGCGTTCCAGAACATGGTGAACACCTGCCACGCGGCAGGCGTCAAGGTCGTCGTGGACACGGTGATCAACCACATGTCGGCCGGCACCGGCACCGGCACCGGCGGCTCGTCGTACACGAAGTACGACTACCCCGGCCTGTACTCGGTCTACGACTTCGACGACTGCACCGCGCAGATCTCCAACTACCAGGACCGCTGGAACGTCCAGCACTGCGAACTGGTCGGCCTCGCCGACCTCGACACCGGCGAGGAGTACGTCCGCAAGACCATCGCGGGCTATGTGAACGACCTGATCGGCCTCGGCGTGGACGGCTTCCGCATCGACGCCGCCAAGCACATCCCCGCCGCGGACCTGGCCGACATCAAGTCCCGGCTGACCAACCCCTCCGCCTACTGGAAGCAGGAGGTCATCTACGGCGCGGGCGAGGCGGTGCAGCCCACCGAGTACACGGGCACCGGCGACGTCCAGGAGTTCCGCTACGCCTACGACCTCAAGCGCGTCTTCACCAGCGAGAAGCTCGCCTACCTGAAGAACTACGGCGAGGGCTGGGGCTATCTGAACAGCTCCGTCGCCGGCGTCTTCGTCGACAACCATGACACCGAACGCAACGGCAGCACCCTCAATTACAAGAGCGGCGCCGACTACACCCTGGCCAACGTCTTCATGCTCGCCCTCCCGTACGGCGCCCCCGACATCAACTCCGGCTACGAGTGGTCGGACGCGGACGCGGGACCGCCCAACGGCGGCACCGTCAACGCCTGCTGGCAGGACGGCTGGAAGTGCCAGCACGCCTGGCCGGAGATCAAGTCGATGGTCGCCTTCCGCAACGCCACGCGGGGCCAGTCGATGACCGACTGGTGGGACAACGGCAACAACGCGATCGGCTTCGGCCGCGGTGCCAAGGGCTACGTCGCCATCAACCACGAGTCGTCGTCCCTGACCCGCACCTACCAGACCTCGCTGCCCGCGGGCACGTACTGCAACGTGCAGAACAACACAACGGTGAGCGTGAACTCCTCGGGGCAGTTCACCGCCACCCTGGGCGGCAACACGGCCCTGGCGGTCTACGCGGGCAAGTCGTCCTGCTGAACCACCGGGCGGCACCCGCCGCATGAAAGTTCTTGCCGTGAATTGCACGGCTCTTGCTGTAAGGGTTTCGGCGGCGATACGGTCGCGCGGGCGCCCGGCAGCGGAGCCGTGCCGCACGTCGCACCCGCGCAGCGCGCCGCAGCCGCACCGCGTCGCGCACGTCGCACCCGCGCCGCGCACGTCGGAGCCGGGCCCCGAAAGAGCCGTAGCACGCTAGGAGTTCACGCCCGTGATACCGAGATGGCAGGCGCCACGGACGCGCCGCGCCCCCTACGTCAGACGGGTCGCGGCCGTCGTCGCCGCCGCCCTGGCCGCCGCACTCGTACCGCCCCTCGCCGCCCACGCGGCCACCCCGCCCGCACCACCCTCCGACGCCCGGCTCGCCGCGGAACCGGCCCGGCACGACGCGACCCGCGAGCAGTTCTACTTCGTCCTGCCGGACCGGTTCGCCAACGGCGACGTGGGCAACGACCGCGGCGGTCTTACCGGTTCCCGGCTCAGCACCGGCTACGACCCCACCGACAAGGGCTTCTACCAGGGCGGCGACCTCAAGGGCCTGACCGACCGGCTCGACTACATCAAGGGTCTGGGCACCACCGCCCTCTGGCTGGCCCCGATCTTCAAGAACCGGCCCGTGCAGGGCACAGGTGACGAGGCGTCGGCCGGCTACCACGGCTACTGGATCACCGACTTCACCCGCGTCGACCCGCACTTCGGCACCGACAAGGACCTCACGACCCTCATCTCCAAGGCGCACGCCAAGGGCATGAAGGTCTACTTCGACGTCATCACCAACCACACCGCCGACGTCGTCGACTACGCCGAGAAGTCCTACGACTACCTCTCCAAGGGCGCCTTCCCCTACCTCACCGAGGACGGCAAGCCCTTCGACGACGCCGACTACGCCGACGGCGGCAGGCCGTTCCCGGCCGTCGGCACCGGCTCGTTCCCGCGCACACCGCGGCCGACCAGCCAGTCCAAGGTCCCGGCCTGGCTCAACGACCCGACGATGTACCACAACCGCGGGGACTCGACGTACACCGGCGAGTCCACCACCTACGGCGACTTCTCCGGCCTTGACGACCTGTGGACCGAACGGCCCGAGGTCGTCAGGGGCATGGAGCGGATCTACCAGCGCTGGGTGCGGGGCTTCGGCGTGGACGGCTTCCGGATCGACACCGTCAAGCACGTGAACATGGAGTTCTGGACGCAGTGGGCCACGGCCCTCGACGCATACGCGGCCCGGCACGGCCGCGAGGACTTCTTCATGTTCGGGGAGGTCTACTCCGCCGACACCTCCGTCACCTCCCCGTACGTCACCCAGGGCCGCCTCGACGCCACCCTCGACTTCCCCTTCCAGGACGCGGTGCGCGGCTATGTCTCCCAGGGCGGCAGCGCCCGGAAACTCGCGGGCGTCTTCGCCGACGACTACAAGTACACGACCGACAAGGCCAACGCTTACGAGCAGGTCACCTTTCTCGGCAACCACGACATGGGCCGGATCGGGACGTTCCTGAGGCAGGACGACCCGGAGGCCGGCGACGCCGAACTGCTCGCCAAGGACCGGCTCGCCAACGAGCTGATGTTCCTCAGCCGGGGCAACCCCGTCGTCTACTACGGCGACGAGCAGGGCTTCACCGGTGCGGGCGGCGACAAGGACGCCCGCCAGACGATGTTCGCCTCCCGGGTCGCCGACTACCTCGACGACGACGAGATAGGCACCGACCGCACCCACGCGAGCGACGCCTACGACACCAGGGCACCGCTGTACCGGCAGATCAGCGCCCTGGCCAAGCTCCGCAAGGCCAACCCGGCGCTCACCGACGGGGTGCAGACCGAGCGGTACGCGGCCGACGGCGCCGGGATCTACGCCTTCACCCGCACCGACGCCGGGACCGGCCAGGAGTACGTCGTCGCGTTCAACAACGCGGAGCAGGCCAAGGCCGCCACCTTCGCGACCGGCTCGGCGGGCATGACCTACCGGGGCGTCTACGGCAGCACCGACTCCGTGCGGTCCGGCACCGACCGCCGCCTCACCGTCACCGTCCCGGCCGGCACCGCCGTGGTGTACAAGGCCGCAGGCCCCCTCGCCAGGCCCGCGGCCAAGCCGGCGATCACCCTCACCGCCCCGGCCGCCGGCGCCACCGGCACCGTCGAACTGTCGGCCGGCGTCGACGGCGGACAGCTCAACCGGGTCGTGTTCGCCGCCCAGGTCGGCAACGGCCCCTGGCGGACCCTCGGCTCCGCCGACCACGCCCCGTACCGGGTCACCCAGACCCTCGGCGGCGACATCCCGGCCGGCACCGCCCTGCGCTACAAGGCCGTCGTGATCGACTCGGCCGGGCGCACCGCGAGCGCCACCGCCGCCGGCAGCACCGGCACCCCGCCCGCCGAGGACGTCCCCACGGCCGCCTCCCGGGACTACGCGATCGTCCACTACAAGCGCGCGGACGGCGACTACACCGACTGGGGCCTGTACGCCTGGGGCGACCTCGCCGACGGCGAGTCCACCACCTGGCCGGACAGCCACCCCTTCGTCGGCCGGGACGCCTACGGCGCCTTCGCCTACGTCAGGCTCAGGCCCGGCGCCTCGAACGTCGGCTTCCTGGTCATCGACAAGAACGGCACCAAGGACGTCTCCGCCGACCGCGGCATCGACCTCACCAGGACGGGCGAGGTGTGGATCGAGCAGGGCAAGGCCGACGTCCTGACCGAGAACCCCGCCCCGCCCGCCCAGGACACCGGCAAGGCGGTCCTCCACTACCACCGCGCCGACGGGAACTACGACGGCTGGGGCCTGCACGTCTGGACGGGCGCCGCGCACCCCACCGACTGGTCGAAGCCGCTGCCGCCGGTGCGGACCGACCCCTATGGCGCGGTCTTCGAGGTACCGCTGACCGAGGGCGCCACCAGCCTCGGCTACATCCTCCACAAGGGCGACGAGAAGGACCTGCCCGCCGACCAGTCGCTGGACCTCAAGGCCGAAGGACATGAGGTGTGGCTGCTGAACGGCCAGGACAAGCACCTGCTGCCGCAGCCCGCGGGCGGCGCCGCCGCGCTTGACCTGACCACCGCCAAGGCCATCTGGATCGACCGGGACACCGTCGCCTGGAACGGCGTCGAGGGCGCCGCCTCCACCCAGCTGCTCGCCTCCCACGACGGCTCGATCGCCGTCAAGGACGGGACGCTGACCAGCGACGACGAACGCTGGCTGCGCCTGCGGAAGACCACACTCACCGACGCCCAGAAGGCGAAGTACCCCCATCTGAAGGACTACACCGCCTGGTCCGTCGACCCGCGCGACCGGGCCCGCGTCCCGGGCGCGCTCGACGGGCAGCTCGTCGCCTCCCAGCGGGCCGCGAACGGCGCGGTGCTCGCCGCGACCGGCGTCCAGATCGCCGGCGTCCTGGACGACGTGTACGACGCGACCGGGGCCGATCTCGGACCGACGTTCCGGGGCGGCCGTCCCACGCTGGCGGTGTGGGCGCCCACGGCACAGCGCGTCTCCCTGGAACTGGACGGCTCCACGGTGGCCATGCGGCGCGACGACACCACCGGCGTGTGGTCCGTCACCGGCCCCGCGTCCTGGAAGAACAAGCCCTACCGGTACGTCGTGAAGGTGTGGGCGCCCGCCGTCGGCCAGATCGTCACCAACAGGGTCACCGACCCCTACTCGCTCGCCCTCACCGCGAACTCCCGGCGCAGCCTCGTCGTCGACCTGGACGACCGGTCCCTGACGCCGGACGGCTGGTCGACGCTGCGCAAGCCGCGGGCCGTGCCGCTCAAGGACGCCCAGATCCAGGAACTGCACATCCGTGACTTCTCCGTCGCGGACGAGACCGTACCGGCCGGGCACCGGGGCACCTACCGGGCCTTCACCGACAAGGACGGCGACGGCTCCCGGCACCTGCGGGAACTGGCCCGGTCCGGCACCTCCTACGTGCACCTGCTGCCCGCCTTCGACATCGCCACCGTCCCCGAGAAGAGGACCGACCAGGCGAGCCCCGACTGCGACCTCGCCGCCCTCCCGGCCGACTCCGACGCCCAGCAGGCGTGCGTGGCGAAGACCGCCGCGAAGGACGCCTACAACTGGGGCTACGACCCGTACCACTACACGGTCCCCGAGGGCTCGTACGCCACCGACCCGGACGGCACCGCCCGCACGCTCCAGTTCCGCGAGATGGTCAAGGCACTGGGCGAGGACGGCCTGCGGGTCGTCATGGACGTCGTCTACAACCACACCGCGGCGAGCGGCCAGGCCGACACCAGCGTCCTCGACCGGATCGTGCCGGGCTACTACCAGCGGCTGCTCGCCGACGGCAGCGTGGCCACCAGCACCTGCTGCGCCAACACCGCGCCCGAGAACGCCATGATGGGCAAGCTGGTGGTCGACTCCATCGTCACCTGGGCCAAGGAGTACAAGGTCGACGGGTTCCGCTTCGACCTCATGGGCCACCATCCGAAGGCCAACATCCTCGCCGTGCGCAAGGCACTCGACGCGCTGACCCCGCAGAAGGACGGCGTCGACGGCAAGAAGATCATCCTGTACGGCGAGGGCTGGAACTTCGGCGAGGTCGCCGACGACGCCCGCTTCGTCCAGGCCACCCAGCAGAACATGGCCGGCACCGGCATCGCCACCTTCTCCGACCGGGCCCGGGACGCGGTGCGCGGCGGCGGCCCCTTCGACGACGACCCGGGCGTCCAGGGCTTCGCGTCCGGCCTGTACACCGACCCCAACCCCGCCGCCGCCAACGGCACCCCGGCCGAGCAGCGGGCCCGGCTCCTGCACTACCAGGACCTGATCAAGGTCGGTCTGACCGGGAACCTCGCCCGGTACCGCTTCACCGGCACCGACGGCAAGGAGGTCAGCGGCGCCGAGGTCGACTACAACGGCGCACCCGCCGGCTACGCGGACGCACCCGGAGACGCTCTCGCCTACGCGGACGCGCACGACAACGAGTCGCTGTTCGACGCGCTCGCCTACAAACTGCCCCAGGACACCTCCGCCGACGACCGCGCCCGGATGCAGGTCCTGGCGATGGCCACGGCCGCGCTCTCCCAGGGCCCGGCCCTCTCCCCGGCCGGCACCGACCTGCTGCGCTCCAAGTCCCTGGACCGCAACTCCTACGACAGCGGCGACTGGTTCAACGCCGTCCACTGGAACTGCGCGGACGGCAACGGCTTCGGCCGCGGGCTGCCCATGGCCGCCGACAACGCCGCCAAGTGGCCCTACGCCAAACCCCTGTTGGCCTCCGTGCGGGTCGGCTGCCCGCAGATCCGCGGCGCCTCGGCCGCCTACCAGGACCTGCTGAAGATCCGTACGACGGAACGGGCGTTCTCCCTCGGCACGACCGAACGGGTGCAGGCGCAGCTCGCCTTCCCGCTGTCCGGGAAGGACGAGACACCCGGCGTGATCACCATGCGGCTCGGCGACCTGGTCGTGGTGTTCAACGCGACGCCCACGCGGCAGGAGCAGCGGATCGCCGGGCTCGCCCAGGACCGCTACCGGCTGCACCCGGCGCAGTCCGCGGGCGCCGACCCGGTGGTGAAGACCTCCTCCTACGCCGCGGACTCGGGCACCTTCACCGTCCCGGCCCGTACCGTGGCGGTGTTCACCCGGGCCGCGAACTAGGGTGAGGGCGTTGCCGTAGAACAGGAGCGCAGATGCCGCAGATCACCATCGACTACTCCCGCACCCTGGAGCCCGCGTTCGACCGCGCGGGCTTCGCGCGGGCGCTGCACGAGGCGACCGTCGAGATCGCGGCGGCCAAGCCGGAGGCATGCAAGACGCAGTTCCGCGCCGGCGCGGTCACCGCGTTCGGCTACGCCGACCCGGCCGCGCTGGAACACGCCGTCGTGCACGTCACCATCGGGCTGCTCGCCGGCCGCAGCGACGAGACGAAGGCGCGGCTGACGGAAACCGTGCTGGACCTGCTGCGCACGCACATCACGGACGAGGGCGCCACCCTGCACGCCTCGGCCGAGGTCCGCGATCTCGACCCGTCCTACCGCAAGTTCGACCGTCAGGGCCCGGGTTCGCCGGGGACGCCCTAGGAGGCCAGGGCCACGAGCCGGCCGATCAGGTCCGCGAACGGGCCGTCGGCCGGCTCGTCCTTGACCATGCCGCGCAGCAGCTCGGCCATCTCCTCGTCGTAGGCGGCGCTCACCGCCGCCAGCGCGGCGAAGTCGTACACGAGCTGGGCCTCCAACTCGGCGCGCGGGATGCGCCGTCCGTCCAGCCAGATCAAGGCGGTCGACTCGGCGAGCGAGATCCAGGAGCGGACGACCAGTTCCAGCCGCGGAGGCGCGGTCACGATCCCCAGATGCGACAGGATCTGGTCGTACGCGGCCTGCCGTACGGAGTCGATGAGCGCGTTCGTCGTGGAGGAACCGACCGCGGGACCGCCGCGCATCAACGCCGAGAAGCCGCGGCCGTGTTCGTCCACGAAGTCGAAGAACCGGCGCATCACCCGCAGCAGCCGTGCCCCGAGCGGGCCCTCCTGCGGCTCCGCGAACCGGCCCGCGAGATCCTCCGCCGCCCGCTTCAACGCGGCCTCGTACAGGCTGAGTTTGCCCGGGAAGTAGTGGTAGACGAGGGGACGTGAGATGCCGGCGGCCGCCGCTATCTCATCGATGGAGACCTCATCGGGCGAGCGACGGCTGAACAGTTCGAGGGCCACACCGATCAACTGCTGCCGCCGCTCCTCCACTCCCATCCTGCGGCGAACCCCGGTACTCATACGAACACCTTACCGACACTTTCCGCCCCACCCACCCCGCCCCCACCAAACCCCCCATTTCCCCACCCCTCACAAGGGGCGCGGGGAACTGCGCGATCAACCACAACGCACCCGCAGCCGCCCCACGTCCGCACCCCACCCCCACATGCCGCAGGGTCGGTCTGGATGGCAGGGCTCAACCCCAGCCAACCTAGGGGCGCGGGGAACTGCGCGACCGGCCACAACGCACCCGCACCCGCCCCACGTCCGCAACCCACCCCCACATGCCGCGAGGCGTGCTCTGACCAGCGGAGGGTGGCGCCCCGCAGGGGCGCAGAAAACGGCGCGATGACTAACGCAGCGCGGAAACCCGCCCCCCATCCCCCAACGTCCCGCTAAGCCGGGCGCTAGCCCCCTGCTTGGCCCGAGCAGCAAGCACACGGCCCCGCACAGACGCGGTGACCCCCCCGTCCGTACGGATCGACGCCACGTCCTTGCTGCCCGCGGCCAGCAGATACCAGGACCCGCCCTCCGACTTCCACAGCACCCCGGCCAGCACATGCGGATCGCGCGGACCACACGCGGCCACGTCGGTGGCCTTGGCGGCGACCGCCCCGTACCGGCCGCCCGGCGTGTGGAACTGGGCCAGCACCGCCGTGCCCGCACCCCGCCAGGTCTCCGCCCGCGTGCACACCCAGTCCGCCGTCCCGGCATCCTCGGGCAGCGCCTGGTCGGCGTACGCCCAGGCGTTCACGCTGCGCACACCCCCCGCGCGCTGCGCGGCCAGCGAGCAGGCGAACGGCGCCCACGTGGCCAGCGTCTCCGCCCCGGCCGACTGGGCGGCACCGGGACGGCCGCTGGTGAGACGGGCCGGCACCAGTTCGCCGAGGTCGGTGGACAGATACGTACCGGACGCGTCGGTCAGTTGCAGCACGTTCCACGACGTACAGGCGTCGGGCTGCCGCACCGGGCTGGCCTGCGGCGCCGTGACCCCGTCGGTCAGGTCGAGGTCCATCGCACCCCCGCTCGGCTTCCGCAGATCCCGTTCGGCGGCCTTCGTCACCCAAGGCGCGGTCAGATAGCGGACGTTGCCGTCGGCGCGGCCCAGCACGAGCGCGCTGGCCTCGGGCCCGGTCGCCCCGTCCACGCGGGCCAGGTCGAGCGCGGCGCCCTCCGTGCCGTCCTTCGGTTCGGCGTACCGGGCGATGCGCAGACCGTCGTAGAGGATCACCACATGCGCGTTGTCCACCTCGCCGGCGTACAGCAGCTGCGGCGGGCCCGCCGGGCCGCCGGTCTGGGTGCCGGGGGTGGCCGAGACCCGGACGGACCCACCGGGGCGGGCCCAGACGGCGAGCGCGCGGCGCAGCAGCGCGGTGTCCCCGGCGAGGGCGCCGCGGGCCGGCCACACGGAGAAGTCGGTGCGCGCCGACGACTTCCAGGCCGCCGGGGCGACACGGACCAGCCGGCCCGGGTCCAGGGCGGCTTCCGCCGCCGGGTTCTGCGCGTACTCGGGTGCCGCCGCGCCGTCCGGACCCCAGCCGCCGCCCGGCAGCGCGACGAGCGCGCCGCACACCGCGATCGCGGCAGCGGCGGCGATCGCGGCCTTGGTGTGCTGCCTGCGCCGCATCAGGTCGGTGGGCCGGGCCTGGAGCGAGCAGGGGTCGAACTCGGGGGAGTCGAGCAGCGCGTGCTGCGCGGGGACGCCGTTCGCCTCCGCGAGCGCCGCGTCGGGGTCCGCCACCTTGGCGGCGGCCAGGACCCGGCGCACGTCGGCGTCCGGCAGTTTCTCCAGACCGCGCAGCACGTAGGCGGCGCGGGCCGGTCCGCTCAGCGTCGCGAGGCGCTGGTCGAGGGCGAGTTCGTCGGCGCCGCCGGACCGTGGGAACAGCCGCAGGCCCCATACCTGAGGGAGCAGCGGCGGCAGCTGGGACCGTTTGGGCCACGCACGGCGCCTGAGCGGGAGCCCCGCCTCCAGGGCCGTACGCACCACCCTGAGGCGTACGAAGGCGTACCCGGGGTCGCCGTCGCGTCCCGTCGACTGCGACGGGATCACCGAAGCGGACGTACGGCCCCGGGGCAGCGCCCGCTGGACCAGGGCGTGCGCGGTCAGGACGCGCCGGCTGCGGCCCATGCCGGGCGGCAGCACCAGATAGCCGAGCCGGACCAGCCGCGGATAGTGCTCGACGAGCGCGGCCTCGGCCTGCTCGACATCGACGACCGAGCCGTCGGCTGCGGTGGAGGTGGGTGCGTGACGCGGGGCTACATCCTGTGGCTGCACGTCCGGGAGAACGATCAGAACGGCGGTTGGTCACCGTGGTGGCCCTCTCTCCTTCCGTTCGCTGTGGCTTGGCGTCGGTGTTTGTCTGCGGCGTCGTTGTGGCTGGTCGCGCAGTTCCCCGCGCCCCCCTGCGGGGCTTGGCGCGGTGTTTGTCTGCGGGTGCGTCGTGGCTGGTCGCGCAGTTCCCCGCGCCCCTTGTGGGGGCTGGTGTGGTTTTTCGGGTGCGGGTGTGTTGTGGCTGGTCGCGCCGTTCCTCGCGCCCCTTTCGGGGCGCTGGGTACGGGGGCGTTCGGGGGGGTTCGGGTGTGGGATTGAGTGGGAGGCGGGTGGGGTCCGTATCGATGGTGGGGTCCCGTGGCGGGGCCCTCTGCGGCATGCTGTCGCCGATCGGGACCGGAGGAACACATGAGGGTGACGCGACCGATGCTCGCCGTGACGGGTGTCGCGGCCGTACTGACGCTGGCGGGCTGCGGATCCGGCGGCGACGCGGGGGCGGTGCCGCCCACGGCCACGGGCAGCCTGGAGAGCCTGGCCGCCGAGGTGAAGTGCGCGCCGGACATCCAGACCGACGCCGACGAGATCCGCCAGGCGCTCTGCAAGAACCGGGACGGGAAGTTCGTCCTCGCCACCTTCGCCACCGACCGCGGCCAGCGCGAGTGGATCAACGACGCGAAGGACTACGGCGGTTACTACCTGGTGGGCCGCAAGTGGGTGGCCGTCGGCGAGGACGGGGTGGTCAGGGCGCTGCGCGGCAGGCTCGGCGGTGCCCTGGAGGCCGGCACGGACCACAGCGCCCACACCGGCTGACGCGCCGGTTTCGGCATGACGAAGGCCGGTGGCGGGAGGGACCCGCCACCGGCCTTCCACCGGGACCCGCCTCAGCGGATCACTGGCACCGCTGCCCGCGGTTGACACAGTTCGCGATCTTGTTCGCCAGGCCGCCGGTCGTGACGCTGATGAAGTCGTCGTGGTCGGTGGCCGGTTTGTGCAGCTGTTCCGGGAAGCCGTCCACCGCGTAGGCGTTCTTCACCACGCCGTTCTGGATGCTCGGCCGCGGAACGCTGTACACCAGGCGCATCGTCAGCTGCGGGATCGCCTTGAACCCGTTCTGGCAGTTGCCGTTCGCGTCGGCGAAGGCCACGTGGGTGCGGTGGTTCGCGCTGTCGATGTTCTGGCCGTCCCAGCAGCTCTGGAAGGCGAAGGTGCGGACCACCTGGCTGCCCTGCGGGCAGATCGGGTACTGCTCGGTCAGCTGCACCTTGTTCTCGAAGCCGGTGCAGCTCCAGTGCGCGTTGGCGTTGGCCAGGCCGTTGGTGGTGGTCTTGGCGTCACCGGTGATGATGCGCAGGAACTGGGGCATCGCGACGACCTTGGAGGTCGGGCTGCCGACGTACTTGATCTCCGCCTGCCGGGGGACCAGGATGCGGCCGACGTTGCCCTCCTTGCCGCCGCCGTCGGCGTTCTGGTCGAAGTCCTGCGTGCCGTCCTGGACGCGGACCACCGGCCAGTAGTACGACGACAGGTCGTTCTTGTTCTGGCAGCTGGTGCCGCCCTGCAAGAACGTGTCGTTGCTGGAGAACGCGTTGACCTTCTGGTTGCCGACGTAGTCGTGCAGGTGGTGCGCGCCGTTGGCCACGCCGGGCGCCACGATCACGTTGTCGGTGTTGTGGTTCTTGTTGGCGTTCACACCGCAGCGGGTGGTGAACGTGCCGGTCGACGCGGCCCGGGTCTTGCGCGGCTTCGCCTTGACGTTCGGCTGCACCTTGGTGATGTCGACGAAGTCGGCGGCGACCGGGCCGTTGCCTGCCTGCCCGCCGTTGCCGCCCTGCTGCTGGCCGTCGCCGCCGTTCTGGCCGCCGCCCTGCTGGCCGCCGCCGTTCTGCTGGTCACCGCCCTGCTGCTGGCCGCCGCCTTGCTGTTGACCGCCGCCCTGCTGCTGGCCGTTGCCGCCGTTCTGGCCGCCGGCGTTGGTCTGGTTGGCGCTCTGCGTGGTGCAGGCGGACAGCTGGGCCAGCGAGGTGTCGAAGGAACCGCCGACCCGCTGGATGCCGATTCTGATCCGGTCGATCGTCGCGGCCCGCTTCTCCTTGAGGGGGCCGACGATCGCGTTCTGTACGAAGTTCGTGTCGTTCTGCTGTGCCTGGCGGGTGGAGGCGAGCCGGGCGTAGGCCTCGGTGATCTGCTTGTCGAGGTTCGCCAGCTCCGTCGCCACCCCGGGGCGGGCCGCGTTCGGCACGTTCGTCAGCTTCTGGCCGACGTCCGGGCAGGAGATCGTCGCCACCTGCGCGGCGGCGGCCTTCGTCTGGTTCTGCGCCGAGTTGTTCGATTCATGCGCAGAGGCATAGAAGTTCGCCCAGATCAGCCCGCCCCCACCGAGCGCTAGGGCCGCCGATGCGGCTATGGCCTTGGTGGCCAGCGGCGTACGGCGTTTTCGTGTGTTGCGTCCCATGGAACTCCTCTGACTTCCTTGCGGGGCAGCATCGAGGCGCCCGACAGGAGTGAAGCGGCGTCCTTTCATACGGACCCGGTCCCAGGGGTGTTCAGCCGTCCCACGAATTCCTCACAGGTTCGATGTTTCGGCTGTGCTCAACCGCCCCTTGAGCAGCGGGAGTCGGCGAAAACATCCGAGGAGGGGCAAGGCGGTCAGCGGTCCCGGTCGAGGTAGGCGAGCACCGCCAGGACGCGTCGATTGTCGTCGTCCGACACCTCAAGTCCCAGTTTGGCGAAGATATTGGAGGTGTGCTTGGCGATCGCCCGTTCCGTGACGACGAGTTGACCGGCGATCGCCGCGTTCGACCGGCCCTGCGCCATCAGTTCCAGCACCTCAAGCTCCCGGGGGGTCAGCCCGCCGAGCGGCCGGTCGGCGGCGGCCCGCCGGGACAGCAGCTGCTGGATCACCTGCGGGTCCATCGCCGTGCCGCCCCCCGCCACCCGCCGCACGGCGTCCACGAACTGCTCCGCGTCGAACACCCGGTCCTTCAGCAGATACCCGACCCCGCCGGTGCCGTCGGCGAGCAGTTCACGCGCGTACAACTGCTCCACGTGCTGCGACAGGACCAGCACCGGCAGCCCCGGCCGGTCCCGGCGGGCCGCGAGCGCGCACTGCAACCCCTCGTCGGTGTGCGTCGGCGGCAGGCGTACGTCGACCACCGCGACGTCCGGCCGCAGCTCGGCCAGCGCATGGGTCAGCTCGGGGCCCGACTCGACGGCCGCGGCGATCTCGAAGTCGTGGGCCGTCAGCAGCCGGGCCAGCCCGTCGCGCAGCAGGAACAGGTCTTCGGCTAGGACAACGCGCACGGAATCTCCATGGTCACCATGGTGGGACCGCCCGCGGGACTGCTGACGGCCAGGATGCCGTCGAATGTACCCAGTCGCCGCTCGATCCCGGGCAGCCCGGAGCCGCCCGTGAGCACGGCGCCGCCCCGGCCGTTGTCGGTGACCGCGATCCGCAGCAGCCCGCCCTCCTGCGGCACATGGTGCAGATCGACCCAGATCCGGTCGGCGCCGGAGTGCTTGACCGCGTTGGTCAGCACCTCGCTGATCGCGAAGTACGCGGCCGACTCCACCGGCGCGGCCGGCCGCCCGGCCAGCTCCACGGTCACCTCGGTGGCCACCGGCAGCCGCAGCGCCAACGCCCGTACGGCATCGCCGAGTCCGCGTTCGGCCAGCACCGGCGGATGGATGCCGCGCACCAGATCGCGCAGTTCGCCGAGCGCCTCGGCGGAGGCGCGGCGGGCCTGCGCGAGCAGTTCCCGCGCCTTCGCCGGGTCCTTGTCCAGCAAAGCCTCGACGGTGCCCAGGTCCATGCCCATCGCGACGAGCCGGGCCTGCGCGCCGTCGTGCAGGTCCCGCTCGATGCGGCGCAGCTCGGCCGCGGAGGTGTCCACGGCGTCCCGCCGGGTCTCGGTCAGCACCCGTACCCGTTCGGTGAGTTCACCCTGGCCCGTGGCGAGCACGGAACGGGTCAGCAGGAAGTGGAAGCGCAGCAGCGGCGGCGCGAGGACGTACGCGGCGGCCAGCAGCGCCGCGCCGAGCAGCCCGGCGAGCAGCGCGCTGCCCTGCCCGGAGACCGGCACGAAGCCGTACCACCAGCCGACCCGGCTGCCGTCCGTGAACACCCGCCACAACCCGGCGGCCAGCGCGAAACCCTCCAGCGGGTAGAGCAGCAGGGCGGCGGGCAGCAGCGCGGTGACGAACCCGGCCGTCATGTCCACCAGGAGCCAGCCGAGGTCCCGCCAGGTCGCCGGGTCGCCGAGCATGCCGAAGGTACGCGCCCACGGGTTGGCCCCCTCGGGGTCCGGCCGGTAGGCGGGCGGGATCCGCACCCCGCACCACTGCGCGGCCACCAGCCGCCGCCAGTTCGCGAAGGCCCGCACGCCGGTCAGCACCCAGGGTGTCGTGACGATCCCGAGGCCCAGCGGGACGAGCGCGATCGACACGACGGACAGCACGAACAGGGTGATCGAACCGGCGAGCGCGACGATCGCGAGGGCGAGCCCCCGCGCTCCGGCGGTCACGGCGGCGCGCGTCCGGCCGCCGAAGGTCCTGGTGTCCCTGCTCCCTGTGTCCATGCCGTCAGTCTCGCCGAACCGGGCGCGGCGGTCACGGGGCGAAGCCCCCGGTCGGCAGGTGGTGCTGGCTACACCCCTCGCCGCACCCCCGCGGCGGCGAGCACCGCGGCCTCCACCTCCGGGTCGAGGCCCTTGCTCGTCCGGTCCGGGCGCTGCGGCGCGGTGCCGCCGATCTCCCGCAGCCACGCCCAGGTGTCGGCGACGGTCTCGCCGACCGGTCGGCACACGAGTCCCGTGGCGAGGGCGCGTGAGACGTCCGCGTGGTGCAGGGCCTCATAGAGGTCGCCGCCGGGCGGCACCCACACCGGCAGCTCGACCCACGGCTCGATCCCGGCGTCCACCACGGTCTGCGGATCGATCCAGCACAGCCGCGCGTCCGCGCCGGTGGCCTCGGCGCACGCCTCAAGGAACGCGCCCATGGTGGTGTGTCCTGGCGGGCTGACCAGGTTGTACGGGCCGCCGATGCCCCGCTCCACCGCGCCGAGCGTCCAGTCGGCCAGGTCGCGCACGTCGATGTACTGCAGGGGCATCTCGCGCGGTCCCGGCGCCAGGACCGGGCCGCCCCGGGCGATCCGGGTCAGCCACCAGGGCAGCCGGCCGACGTTCTCGTACGGGCCGAGGATCAGCCCGGCCCGCACCAGCAGCGAGTCGTCCGCGCCGAACGCCTCGACGGCGGCCAGCTCGCCGCCCCGCTTGTCCCGCGCGTACTCGGTCTGCCCGGCGTCGGCCGCGGCGCCCTCGACCAGCGGCGCGTCCTCGCCCCTTGGGCCCGTGGGCGGATAGGCGTACACCGAGCGGCTGGACACATACGCGTACCGGGCGGCCCGGCCCCGCAGCAGCCGGGCCGCCTCCCGCACGGCGCGGGGCGCCGCCGACCAGGTGTCCACGACGGCGTCCCAGGGGCCGCCGCCGGCGAGCGCGGCGAGCCCGCCGTCGGCGGTGCGGTCGCCGTGCAGCGACCGCACACCCGGCGGGGCCGCATGCCGCCCCCGGTGGAAGACCGTCACCTCCCAGCCGCGCCGGAGCGCCGCCTCGACGACGGCCCGCCCCACGAACTCCGTTCCGCCCAGCACCAGAAGTCTCATGCGGTGACTGTGCCCGGTGCGTCCGCGCGGGGTAACCGGATCTGCCGAGAGCAGACGGGGGACGCCGGCGCGGACGGCGCGGTCAGCGCCCGGTCGGCGGCGTGTACTTGTAGCCGACGCGGCGCACCGTCTGGATCGTCCGGCGGTGCTCGGCGCCCAGCTTGCGGCGCAGCCGGGCGATGTGGACGTCGACGGTGCGTCCGTCGCCCACGTGGCCGTAGCCCCAGACCGTGGTGACCAGCTGGTCACGGGTGTGCACGCGGTGCGGGTGCGCCACGAGGTGGGCCAGCAGCTCGAACTCCAGATAGGTGAGGTCGAGGTCGCGGCCGGCCACCTGGGCGGTGCGCCGTACGGTGTCGACGCGGACCAGCGGATCGCCGTCGTCGGTGTCCCCGGCCGGCCCGGTCTCAGGCCGGTCGGGCACCGCGACCGGCGGGAACGGCGGCTGCCGGTCGGCCGGGACCAGCACCAGGTAGCCGACCATCGGCGGCTGTCCGGGCAGGCTGGGCAGGGTGTGCTGGGGAGCCGGCAGCCAGGTGGCGCCCGGCGGCAGCAGGTCCGCGACGTGCTGCGGGCCCTGGACCGGGTCCGGGTGGGGCAGTGCCCACTCCTCGTCCCGGTCGACGGCGCGCAGCCGGTGCCGGGCGCCGGATGCCGGGGGCGGGGTGGGAGGGGCGGCGGTGGTGAGAGGACGAGTGGTCGCCATGAGAGGTCAGCTCTTTCGCGCGAGAAGTTCGTCGGGCGGGTCGACGGCCGCGATTCGTGGTCGGGCGCGCCGGGACGTTCGTCGTTTCGCGCTGGCCGAAGGCCGGGGTGTGCGGCTTTAGAGGGCCCGCGCGTTCCACGCGCGGCAACACACCCGGTCGAAGTCGTGGTGCTGACGGGAAGGCCAGAAGGGCTCAAGGTCATGGCGACCCGTCGCGGTGTACTCCTGGATGCTGGCCATGCGCCCATTGAAGCAGACACCGGCCCGTAACAGGACCCTTCTCTCACTGCTCGGACGCTTCCTTGGCGGGAAGTCGACGTTGCCCGCCGCCCCTTGGCGGGTGTCCGCTCCAGGTCAGGGGCCTGTGCTCCGCTGTACTGTCCGGTACGCCGTCCCACATGCCGGACAGCCGGGCGGCTCCCCGTGCCCGCGCGGGGCCGCGGCGGCAACGCGGAAGGGGCGCCCGTGGAGACCGCCGTCGCGGTGGGCGCCCCTTCGAAGCGGTGGCGGGGATCAGACCTGGCCGGCCTTCTCCAGCGCGGAGCAGCAGGTGTCGACCAGGAGGCGGGTCACCACGTACGGGTCGACGTTGGCGTTCGGACGGCGGTCCTCGATATAGCCCTTGCCGTCCTTCTCGACCTGCCACGGGATACGGACCGAGGCACCGCGGTTCGAGACGCCGTAGGAGAACTTGTCCCACGGGGCCGTCTCGTGCAGGCCGGTCAGCCGGTCGTCGATGCCGGCGCCGTAGTGCTTGACGTGGTCGAGCGGCTTGGAGCCCTCGCCCAGCGCCTCGCACGCGGTGATGATCGCGTCGTAACTCTCACGCATCGCCTTGGTGGAGAAGTTGGTGTGCGCGCCGGCGCCGTTCCAGTCGCCCTTGACCGGCTTCGGGTCGAGGGTGGCGGAGATGCCGAAGTCCTCGGCGGTGCGGTACAGCAGCCAGCGGGCCACCCACAGCTGGTCGGAGACCTCCAGCGGGGACAGCGGGCCGACCTGGAACTCCCACTGGCCGGGCATGACCTCGGCGTTGATGCCGGACAGGCCAAGGCCGGCCTTCAGACAGTTGTCCAGGTGGGCCTCGACGATCTCGCGGCCGAAGATCTCGTCGGCGCCGACACCGCAGTAGTAGCCGCCCTGCGGGGCCGGGAAGCCGCCCTCGGGGAAGCCGAGCGGACGGGCGCCGTCGAAGAAGGTGTACTCCTGCTCGATGCCGAAGACCGGCTCCTGCGCGGCGAACTTCTCCGCGACCTCGCTCAGCGCGGCACGGGTGTTGGAGGGGTGCGGGGTGAAGTCGATGTTCAGGACCTCGCACAGCACGAGGACGTCGTCGCCGCCGCGTATCGGGTCCGGGCAGCTGAAGACCGGCTTGAGCACGCAGTCCGAGGCGTGGCCCTCGGCCTGGTTGGTGGAGGACCCGTCGAAGCCCCAGATCGGCAGCTCGGCGCCCTTCGCGTCGTCGCCAAGAATCTTCGTCTTGGAACGCAGCTTGGCCGTCGGCTCGGTGCCGTCGATCCAGATGTACTCAGCCTTGAAGCTCACGGGCCACATCCTTCGAGGTGGGTCTGGGCGCACTCGCGGGTGCTGCGGCGGCGGCGCTGCGGCACTGGGCGCCGCGGGATACTGCCCGGCAGCCTGTCAACAGGCGATTTCCCGGCCATTGCCCGGATGTGAACCCCGTGTTACCCACCGGTTCCGTACCGTACGCGCCGACGGCGCCACAGGGGCCGGGCCTGCCGCTCCCGGAGGGGAGCGGCAGGCCCGGGACACACACCTCAGCGATCCGGTACGGGCCCGACGCTCACCCCACCTTCTCGATCAGCGCGCGACGGATCAGGAACTTGCCCGGCTCCCGGACCTGTTCGAAGGCCGCGTCGTTCAGCAGCACACAACTGCCGGACACGGACGTCACCTGCACGGTCGTGGACTTGTCGTTGTCCAGGTTGGTGACCTTCAGCGTGGTGCCCGCCGGGAACTGGTTGCTGGACGCCGCCGGGGCGCCGCCCTCACCGGAGAGCGTGACGGTGGAGCCGTTGCACACCTGCTGCCCGGAGGCCGCGCCTCCCGCGCCGGCGTCTCCCGCGTCCGCGGTGGGCGTGGACTGCCCGCCCTGCCCGCCGCCCTGCTGTCCGCTCTGGACCGGCGGTGCCGACTGGGAGCCCTGAGCCGACTCCCCGACGGCGCAACCGGACGCCTTCTGCTGGACCTTGATCTGCTCGATGACCGCCTCGCGGTTGGCGATCCGGGCCGCCGACTGGGCGTCCGGAGCGGCCCGTTGCCCCGCGATGAACCGCTCGTTGTTGCCGATCGCGGTGGCCAGCCCCTGGCAGACCGTCGAGTCCGCGGCGGACAGGGTCCGCGGGCTCTGCGCGGCGTTCGACGTGGCGGCCATGGCGAAGGCCCCGCCGCCGGCCACCGCGGCGGCGCCCACGAGCAGCGCGATCTTCTTCTTGGTGCTGAGCGTTCTCCTGCGCGACATGCGCGCCTCCTGAACAGCTAGGGGAGCGTACGCCGCTAGGTACGAGATACCGAACGACGTTGCTCAGTGGTCGTAGCGGTCACCGAAGTGACCTGCGCCACAGGGCGGGGGGTCGTGAACAGGGTCCCCACACGCCCTCTGTTCGAATTCCCTACCGCCCCCGCCGCCCCTCGTCGCACACCCCTGACCTGTCGTCAATTCCGCCGTCCACCTGGTGCTTTGACGGGGTCTTCGGGTCCCTCGATTGTCAGTGCGGGGCAGTAGACTGGAGTCAGTGTTCGAGAACGCGACAGGAGGATGCCCGTGCCCGCTGCCGCACTGAAGCCGAAGCCGTTGCCGACCCAGTCCACCGCGAAGCGCCCCGTCCAACTCGACCTGCCCTACGCCCCCCTGACGAAGCGTCCGCTGCCGCCCGGACGTCCGCGCGAGTGGTACATCACGCACAACCGCCGCCTCAAGGCGATGCGGCTCGCCATAGCCCTGCTCGACTCGGGCGTCTACGTCCCCAACCAGGCCCGCAACGAGACGATCCGCAGCACGGCCGAGCGGATCGGCGTCCACCCGCCGTCGGACACGACGTGCCACATGGTGCGGGCGTTCATGCGCTACAACCGCTGACGCCCGGCGCCGAAACCCGGGCACTCCGGGCGCGGCGGGCACCCGGGGTGCCCGCCGCGCCCGTCAGGCCGACAACTCCCGCTCCAACGGCGTGCGAAAGCGCGGCGTCACCCGGGTCGGGCCCAGCCAGCCCCGCAGCCGCTCCGCCTCCCGCGCGATCGCCGCCTCGGCCGCGCGCCCCCCACCCGCGTCCGCGCCCGCCCCGTCGGCCAGGACCCGCCAGACGATCTCCCCGTCCGGGCGCTGCGCCCAGCCGCCCACCACCCGGCCGTTCCACCACACCGTCGGACCCACGTTCCCGCTGCCGTCGAAGAGCGCTGGCCGCAGCTCAGGAGCGAGATACCAGTCCCGGTGCTGCCACGCCATCGCCGTCGGATCCAGGCCCGGCAGCAGCGCCGCCCAGGGCTCCTCCGGGTCCGCCACCGGCGCCACGTCGTCCTTCACCACGTACCCCGTCCCCTCGTCCAGGGTCACCGGCTCCGCACCGATCGCGGACAGCGCCCGGCGCACCTCCGTCACCCGCCACCCCGTCCACCACTTGAGGTCCGCCTCCGTCGCCGGACCGCAGGCCGCCAGCCAGTGCCGCAGCAGATCGGCCTGGGCCGCGGCCTCGTCCAGCTCCGGGTGCTCGGGCGCCACCGCCCAGCGGAACTGGCTCGACGTCCACGAACCCAGCGGACGGCCGCGGACCACCTTGCCCTCCACACCCAGCACCCTCAGCAGACGCGCCGAGACCGTGTGGACCCCCTCGTAGCTCTTGCCGGCCGCGTACACGAACTGCTCGCGCAGCCGCGGCTCGTCGGCCGCCAGCTGCGCCGCCGTCGCCTGGCCGCGCCGGGCCAGCGCGGCCAGCGCCGACGCCTCGACCTCCGCCAGCCAGGCCGCGTCGGGAGCGCCGGCCTTCGCCATGTCCTTCAGCAGGGAGGCCCGGGCGCGCGCGGCCACGGCGAGACTCGTCGACGCGTGCACCACGGCCGTCAGCTCCGTCGGGAACACGAACACCGTGTGCCGCATGCCGTGCATCCGCACCAGGGTCCGGTCCTCGTACAGCGCACGCTCGGTCTCCGGCACCGTACGCGCCGGGTCGGTCAGCCGCGCGCCCACCGCCAGGTACACCGTCGCCGGATCGGTGCCGTGCAGCGCCACCAGCGAGGCGGCGATCTCCTCGGGGCGGTCCGCCCGCGCCGGGCCCGCCAGCCGGTGCCGGCGGGCCAGCCGGGCCCGCCGCTCCGCCGCGCCGATGTGCCGCTGCCGTCCGTTCCCGCCCATGCCGGCCTCCGCCCCTCGGATACACCCCGTGTCCACCGCTTACCGGAGCATCCTCGCCCATGGCACCGACAACCGGCACCGCCTGCCGCACAGGCACACGACAGGACCGCCCGTACATGGGTCCCCCGGCAGCAGCGGGGCACCGGGTCACAGCCCGGGGGCGCCCCACACCGGGAACCAGCGGCTCAGGTCCTGCTCGATCCGCAGATCGTTCCCGAGGGCCGCCTTCACCTGGAGCTCCAGCGCGTTGTCACGGCGCTGGGCGGCGCCGGGCAGCGGCGCGAAGGGGTAGAAGGTGCCCCGCTTGTAGAGGTAGACGAGGGCCAGCCGCCGGCCGCGGCCCGCCACGGCTGTGTTCTGGGCGGTCTCGGCGTTCTCGGCGGACGCGGCGGACCCGATGTGCTCGGCGGCCTCGGCGTTCTCGAACCCGACCAGAGAGCACAGCAGCTGCGGGCCGAAGCCGTTGACCTCCATCGAGCTGTTCACCGCGTGCAGATCGTTCACCAGGTCCGGCAGCTGGTCCGGAGGGCGCTGCGAGACCAGCCAGGAGTAGCCGTAGTCGTCCTGCCGCAGCTCCACCGGCGGGGCACCCACGGATTCCGCGCCCGGCTCGCGCGGGCCCGCACGCCGGCGCTCGGCGTCCGCGTCCAGCAGGGCCCGCACCTCGCGCTGCGTCTGCTCGAAGGCCGCGCCCTCCACCGAAGCGAAGCACACCGCGCCGCCGCCGGTCGGCGTGAACCCGGCCGCGGCCTCCATCGTCACCGCAGCCGAGGGCAGCGCGAACAACTGGTCGAGATCGGGTGCGACGGGTTTCGTACGGCCGAGCAGGATGTCCAGGAGCCCCATGCTCAGCCCGCCTTCCCCGGCATCGCCGCCTCACCCAGCTCGGCGGAGATCCGGCCCAGCTGCTCCAGCCGCTGCTCCAGGCTGGGGTGGGTGGAGAAGAACCGGGACAGGCCGGGCTCGGCGCCCAGCGCCGGGGTGAAGTAGAAGGCGTTGAATGCCTGTGCCGTCCGCAGGTCCTTCGTCGGGATCCGGGCGATGTCACCCGAGACCTTGGTCAGCGCGGACGCCAGTGCCGAGGGCCGCCCGGTCAGATGGGCCGCGGCCCGGTCCGCGGCCAGCTCGCGATACCGGGACAGCGCCCGGATCAGCAGGAAGCTGATCGCGTACACGGCCGCGGAGACGCCCATGACGCCGGCGAAGACCACGAGGGTGTTCTGGTCCCTGCGGTCGCGGAACAGCTGCGAGTAGAAGGCGAACCGCACCATCAGACCGGCGAGGACGCCGAGGAACGAGGCGACCGTGATCACGGCGACGTCCTTGTGCGCCACGTGCGACAGCTCGTGCGCCAGCACGCCCTCCAGCTCCGCGGGCTCCAGCCGGCGCAGCAGGCCCGTGGTCACGCAGATCACCGCGTGATCGGGGTTGCGGCCGGTCGCGAACGCGTTCGGCATGTCGATGTCCGACACGGCGACCACGGGCTTCGGCATGTCCGCCTGGGCGCACAGCCGGTCGATGACCCCGTGCAGATCCGGATACTCCTCGCGTTCCACGACCCGGCCGTGCATGGCGTACAGCGCGACACGGTCGGAGAACCAGTACTGCGCGACGAGCAGCGCCGCCGCGAGCACCACGACCAGCACCCAGGACTTCAACAACGTGATCAACGCGGCCACGAAGGCCACGTACAGCAGCCCGAGCAGGAACAGCGTGACCACCATGCGTACGGTCAGCCGTCGGTCGCTCTGGAAGCGGCTCTGCATCTGCATCACCCCGCAGTCAGGCACTCGTCCCGCTGTCCAGTGTGCACCTCGGGACGCCCATGGCGAGGTCGGCGGTCACCCCGGGACGGGCAAAGATTCGCCCCGGGCCGGCCCTAGTAGGTCGAGCGCGTCTGGGCCCAGCCCAGCAGCAGGATCACCGCGGCGACGCAGCCGAGCACGATCACGGTCGACACCCATGACGAGCGGCGCGGCACGACCGGCTCCGGGGCGGCGCGGAACGGGGCCGGGTCCGGCGGGTTCTCCTTCCACCGGGCGGCGAGCATGCGCGCCCGCGCGGACGGCTCCTTGTGCTCGGCGCCGTCCGCCCACTTCAGATCGAACTCACGCTCGCCGTCGTCCTGTACCGGCATCCCCGTGTCTCCCCGTCACCCCTGTCGAACAGCCGTGCAAGAAACCATACGACCTCACCCCCGCCCCGCACACCCGGAGGGGGATGATGCGCGTCGGTCAGGTGCGGGTGCGTTGTGGCCGTCCGCGCCGTTCCCCGCGCCCCTACCGGCGCGTCTGGTGCGGGGGTATGGCTTGAGGTCCGTCGCTCCCGGGTTGTAGGGGGTGACGGACCTCAAGGGGGTGTGGGGCGCGCTTTTTAGACGTCGAAGTACAGCTCGAACTCGTGCGGGTGGGGGCGGAGCTGGAGCGGGGCGATCTCGTTCGTGCGCTTGAAGTCGATCCAGGTCTCGATCAGGTCGGACGTGAAGACATCGCCCGCGAGCAGGAACTCGTGGTCGCTCTCCAGGGCGTCCAGGACCGCCGGGAGCGAGGTCGGCACCTGCGGGACGCCGGCGTGCTCCTCGGGAGCCAGCTCGTACAGGTCCTTGTCGATCGGCTCGGCCGGCTCGATCTTGTTCTTGATGCCGTCCAGGCCCGCCAGGAGCAGCGCCGAGAAGGCGAGGTACGGGTTGCCGGAGGAGTCGGGCGCGCGGAACTCGACGCGCTTGGCCTTCGGGTTGGAGCCCGTGATCGGGATGCGCATGGCCGCGGAGCGGTTGCGCTGCGAGTAGACCAGGTTGACCGGCGCCTCGAAGCCGGGCACCAGACGGTGGTACGAGTTCACCGTCGGGTTGGTGAAGGCCAGCAGCGACGGTGCGTGCCTGAGGATGCCGCCGATGTAGTAGCGGGCGGTGTCCGACAGGCCGGCGTAGCCCTGCTCGTCGTAGAACAGCGGGTCGCCGCCGCTCCACAGCGACTGGTGGACGTGCATGCCCGAACCGTTGTCACCGAAGATCGGCTTCGGCATGAAGGTCGCGGTCTTGCCGTTGCGCCAGGCGACGTTCTTCACGATGTACTTGAAGAGCTGGAGGTCGTCGGCGGCGGCGAGCAGCGTGTTGAACTTGTAGTTGATCTCGGCCTGGCCGGCCGTGCCCACCTCGTGGTGCTGGCGTTCGACCTTCAGACCGGCCCGCTCCAGCTCCAGCGAGATCTCGGCACGCAGGTCGGCGAAGTGGTCGACCGGCGGGACCGGGAAGTAGCCGCCCTTGTAACGCACCTTGTAACCGCGGTTGTCCTCCAGCGCGCCGGTGTTCCAGGCGCCCGCCTCGGAGTCGATGTGGTAGAAGGACTCGTTCGCGCTGGTGGCGAAGCGTACGGAGTCGAAGACGTAGAACTCGGCCTCGGGACCGAAGTACGCGGTGTCCGCGATCCCCGTGGAGGCGAGGTACGCCTCGGCCTTCTTCGCCACGTTGCGCGGGTCACGGGAGTACTGCTCGCCCGTGATCGGGTCGTGGATGAAGAAGTTGATGTTGAGGGTCTTGTCCCGGCGGAACGGGTCCACCCGGGCGGTCGACAGGTCGGCGCGCAGCGCCATGTCGGACTCGTGAATGGCCTGGAAGCCACGGATCGAGGACCCGTCGAAGGCGAGCTCGTCGTCCGGGTCGAACGCCTCGACCGGCACCGTGAAGTGCTGCATCACGCCCGGCAGGTCGCAGAAGCGGACGTCGATGAACTTGACGTCCTCGTCCGCGATGAACTTCTTGGCCTCGTCGGCGTTCTGGAACATCCAGCTCCTCCTACTCCCGACCGTCCTGTCGCCGGGGTGGTAGTTCGTTCGTGCGGCCAGTGCGGTGGCACACGCTGGCTCGACACTAAGTACGGGTGATTTCTCAGGCGTGACCCATTTGTTTCGCTGAAGTTAACCGGTCCGGCTTCCACGGTAGCCCCGGCGGACCCCGCCGTCTCCCGGTCATTCCCGTGCGCAGTACCGTGGACGGGTGGACAACAGGCAAGCAGTGGGATCGTGGCTCTCCGGGCCGCGCGCGGCCATGGAAGAGGCCGGTGCCGACTTCGGATACCGGGGTGAACAGCTCGGTCTGCCGGAGCAGGGACCGGGCTCGATCGCCCGCCCCGGACGGCGGCTGGGCGCGCTGGCCGTGGACTGGGGGCTGTGCCTCTTGATCGCATACGGCCTGATCACGGACAGCTACAACCGTGCGGCCCAGGTCTGGGCCCCGCTCATCCTGTTCGCGCTGATCCTGCTCACCGTCGGTACGGTCGGCTTCACCCCGGGCAAGCGGCTCTTCGGCCTAAGGGTGGTCGCGCTCGACACCGGCCGCGTCAACCCGCTGCGTGTCCTGCTGCGCACGGTCCTGCTGTTCCTCGCCCTGCCGGCGCTCATCTGGGACCGCGACGGCCGGGGCCTGCACGACCGCCTCGCCCGCACGGTGGAGGTCCGCATCTGAGGCGTCCGAGACGTCCGAGACGTTCTCCGAGGCGTCCGAGGCATCGGAGGTGTCCGAGGGCGTGCTCCGGGGCGTGCAGAGCCCGGGAGCACGCCCTACGCGTACGACGAAGGGGCGCCCGGAATCACTCCGGGCGCCCCCTTCGTCGCGGGCGGTCAGCTCGTCGCGGGCGGTCAGCGGGCCTTCGGGCCGCCCTTCGGCATCCGCATGCCCTTGGGCATCGGGCCCTTCGGCAGCGGCATGTTGCTCATCAGGTCGCCCAGGGCGCGCAGCCGGTCGTTGGTGGCGGTCACCTGCGGTCCTGTCAGGACGCGCGGGAACTTCAGCATGGTCGTACGCAGCTTCTTCAGCGCTACCTGGTCCTCGCCGGTGCCGACGATCAGGTCGTGCACCGGTACGTCCGCCACGATGCGGTTCATCTTCTTCTTCTCGGCGGCCAGCAGGCTCTTCACGCGGTTCGGGTTGCCCTCGGCCACCAGCACGATGCCGGCCTTGCCGACGGCCCGGTGCACCACGTCCTGGCTGCGGTTCATCGCCACCGCGGGGGTGGTCGTCCAGCCCCGGCCGATGTTGTCGAGGACGGCCGCGGCGGCGCCCGGCTGGCCCTCCATCTGACCGAACGCGGCCCGCTCGGCACGGCGGCCGAAGACGATCGCCGTCGCGAGGAAGGCGAGCAGCAGGCCCAGGATCCCGAGATAGACCGGGTGACCGATCAGAAAGCCGATCGCGAGGAAGACACCGAAGGTGGCGATGCCGACAGCCGCGAGTACAAGACCGATCTTCTTGTCGGCCTTGCGGGTCATCTTGTACGTCAGGGCGATCTGCTTCAGTCGCCCGGGGTTCGCAGCGTCCGCTGCGGTTTCCTTCCTCGCCATGTCACGAAGTCTACGTGGCCCCGGGAGCGCCTTCGACGGCAGTGTCCCGACGGTGGCGCCCGGACGGTGCGGGCGTCAGGAGCGGGTGGCGGCCCGGTCCAGGACGCGCTGCGCCTCGACCCGGTCCTGGGCGCGGCGGCGGTCCTCAAGGACGGAGGTCCAGGCGTTGCGGCGGGCGGTGCGCTGACCGCCGCTCATCAGCAGGGACTCGACGGCGCGGAGCGCGTCGGTGAAGCTCGGGATGGCGGTGGCGCGAACGGGTGCTGCCTGCATGGAGGTCCCCCCTCGATACTGCTCCGGGAACGGGTGCGCATGGCGTGAGTCCAGGGTCACTGTTTGGTGTTACCAGGGCGTGACCGGCCGGTCAAACACCGATGAAGCCTTGATTCGGGGACCCGAAACGGTGACGCGGCCCCTGCGCGCGCCTCTCAACTGCGAGGACGGCCGGGGCCGCGGCCCACCCGGACTCTACCGGCGGGTAACGGGGTGTGCGCGAACTCATACGAGCCTCGATCCCCGCCCCGCGCAAGGGAGGTGACGGTCTCTCAGACGGCCTGGGCGGCGACGAACGCGCCGCGCTTCTCGACGGCCATCTGGTACAGCCGCCCGGCACGGTAGGAGGACCGTACCAGCGGCCCCGACATCACGCCCGAGAAGCCGATCTGCTCGGCCTCCTCCTTCAGCTCGACGAACTCCTGCGGCTTGACCCAGCGGTCCACGGGGTGGTGGCGCACGGAAGGACGCAGATACTGCGTGATGGTGACCAGCTCGCAGCCCGCCTCGTGCAGCTGCCGGAGCGCGTCGCTGATCTCCTCGCGGGTCTCGCCCATGCCGAGGATCAGGTTGGACTTGGTGACCAGGCCGTAGTCGCGGGCGTCGGTGATGACCTTCAGGGAGCGCTCGTAGCGGAAGCCGGGACGGATCCGCCTGAAGATCCGGGGCACGGTCTCGACGTTGTGCGCGAAGACCTCGGGGCGCGAGGAGAAGACCTCGGCCAGCTGCTCCGGCACCGCGTTGAAGTCGGGGGCCAGCAGCTCCACCTTCGTACGGCCGCCCTCGCGGTCCGCCGTCTGCTGGTGGATCTGGCGCACGGTCTCGGCGTACAGCCAGGCGCCGCCGTCCGCCAGGTCGTCGCGGGCGACGCCGGTGACCGTGGCGTAGTTGAGGTCCATGGTGACCACGGACTCGCCCACCCGGCGCGGCTCGTCGCGGTCGAGCGCCGCGGGCCTGCCGGTGTCGATCTGGCAGAAGTCACAGCGCCGTGTGCACTGGTCGCCGCCGATGAGGAACGTCGCCTCGCGGTCCTCCCAGCACTCGTAGATGTTCGGGCAGCCGGCTTCCTGACAGACCGTGTGCAGACCCTCGCTCTTGACCAGGTTCTGCATCTTCGTGTACTCGGGGCCCATTTTCGCCCGGGTCTTGATCCACTCGGGCTTGCGCTCGATGGGGGTCTGGCTGTTGCGGACCTCCAGGCGCAGCATCTTGCGTCCGTCTGGTGCGACTGCGGACACGACCGGCTCCCTAGCGATTGATTCTTCGGCGACTTCAAGGGTACGCCCGTTGATTTGAATGCCCGGCGGTGGTGCCGGACCCGCGGGGGCTGCCGCCCCCGGGCCCCCGCTTCGGCCTGAACGGCCGCGTCCTCGTGTGCCGGGCGGGCTGTTGGGCCTTGTCTTGTGTGTCAAGTGCCGGGGGGAGTGTTTTATGCCTTCGTGCGGTGGGTGGTGGTGCGGGCCGTTCGGCGGCTGCCGCCCCCGGGCCCCCGCTTCGGCCTGAACGGCCTCGTCCTCAAACGCCGGACGGGCTGTTCGAGCCGGGCCATGCCGCCCAGGGGCGGCCGGGCTGCGGGCACCGCCTTGTCGTCCAGAGCCGGACGGGCCGGTGGTGCCGAGCCCGAGTCGCCCAGAGCCGGACTGGCTGTGGCGCCGAGGTCGTGTCGTCCGAGGTCGACCAGGCTGGGGGTGCCGAGGCCGTGTCGTACGGGGGTGGCCGGGGCGTTGGCGTCGCCGGGGCATGCCTTCGGGGGGCCGGCTCATGCCGCCGGCCTGCGTTCGATGTCGCGGGGTTTGAGGTCCGCGTTCTCCAGGATGTCCCTGAGGTGGCGCTCGACCGTCGGCAGGACCTCGTCGACCGTGATGTCGCGGCCCAGCTCCGCGGCGAGCGAGGTGACACCCGCGTCCCGGATGCCGCACGGGATGATCCGGTCGAACCAGGCGTTGTCGGGGTTCACGTTGAAGGAGAAGCCGTGCATCGTGACGCCCTTGGCGACGCGGATGCCGATCGCGGCGATCTTGCGGTCCTCGCGCCGCTGGCCGGCGTTGGACGGGGCGTACTCGGGGCCGTTGAGGCGGGGGTCGAACTCCTCGTCGTGCAGGCGCGGGTCGAAGTCCAGGGACAGCCCCCCGATCGCCGGGCGCCGTTCGACCGGGTCGCCGAGGACCCACACCCCGCTGCGGCCCTCGACCCGGGTGGTCTCCAGGCCGTACTCCGCGCAGGTGCGGATCAGCGCCTCCTCCAGGCGCCGCACATGTGCGACGACGTCGACCGGGCGCGGGAGCTTCTGGATCGGGTAGCCGACGAGCTGGCCGGGGCCGTGCCAGGTGATCTTGCCGCCGCGGTCCACGTCGACGACCGGCGTGCCGTCGAGCGGCCGTTCGCTGTCCTCGGTGCGCCGGCCCGCGGTGTAGACGGGCGGGTGCTCCAGCAGCAGAACGGTGTCGGGGACCTCGTCGGCGAACCGCGCCGCGTGCACCCGGCGCTGCTCGTCCCACGCCTCCTGGTACTCGACGGCGTCCGCGCCGAACCCCATGCGGACGAACCGCAACTCACTCACGGCAAGCGCCTCCCTAGGGCGAAGGGTGTGTCAGGCACGTAACGCGCCCAAGCCACTGTACGTCCGGCCGTCACGCGTCAGCCTCGCGGTCCCTCCTCACACGATGGAATGAATGAGCGTCGAGATGTGCGAGTCGCTGCTCACTCTCCGCTACATTCGCGCCGTTCATGAGGCCATAAGGGCTGCTCACAGGCAATCCGGGCATGTCGGCCCGGGAGGCAGGAGACCGTACCGCATATGACGGAACGACCCGCGCAGCGCACTCCCAACCGCCAGCTCGCCGCGCTCATCGCGGAAGCGGGGTTCTCCAACGCGGGTCTGGCCCGCCGCGTGGACCAGCTCGGTCTGGAGCACGGACTGGACCTCAGATACGACAAGACGTCGGTGACCAGATGGCTTCGGGGGCAGCAGCCGCGGGGCACCACGCCCGCCCTGATCGCGGAGGTCTTCACCCGCCGGCTCGGCCGCCGGCTCACCGCCCAGGACCTCGGCCTGGACGCCTGCGCCCCGGTCTACGCCGGGCTGGAGTTCGCGGCCAGCCCCGAGGAGGCCGTCGACATCGTCAGCGGGCTGTGGCGCAAGGACTCCGGCAGCCACGCCGAGCTGCGCAAGATCGCGTTCACCGCGGCGGGGCTCGTGGTGCCCAGCCGGGACTGGCTGATCGGCCGGGCCGACGACAGGGTGGCCCGCAGCGAGCCCGTCCCCCGGGTGCCCGCGCAGGGCGGCCCCCTGTCGGCGCCGCGGCCCGCGGCCCCCGCCCCGCGGCCGGCGCACATCCCGCCGCGTCCGCGCGGCCAGGCCGACCACGGGATCCCGCACAAGGTGACCGGCGGTGACATCGCCGCGCTGCGCTCCGTCTGCGACCTGTTCCGGGCCCTCGACCACCAGTACGGCGGCGGCCACGCCCGGCAGGCCCTGGTGCGCTATCTGGAGCACGAGTGCGAGCCGATGCTGCGCGGCGTCTACGGCGAGCAGACCGGCCGCCGGCTGTTCGCCGCCGCGGCCGATCTCACCCGGCTCGTCGGCTGGACGTCGTACGACATCGCCGCGCACGGACTGGCCCAGCGCTACTTCGTGCAGGCGCTGCGGCTCGCCCAGGTGGCGGGGGACCGGGCGTACGGCTCGTATGTGCTGATCACCATGAGCCGCCAGGCCGTCTACCTCGGGCACGGGCGGGAGGCCGTCCAGCTGGCGCGGGTGGCCCAGCAGGGGGTCGGGACCGGCGCCCCGCCGGTGGTGCAGGCCCTGCTGCACGCCGTCGAGGCACGTGCGCACGGCGTGCTCGGCGAGGTGCGGGCGTGCACCGGCGCACTGGTGCGGGCCGAACGCGCCCTGGAGGCGGCCCGGCCCGGTGACGAGGTGCCGCACTGGGCGCGGTTCTTCGACGAGGCGCAGCTCGCCGACGAGTTCGGGCACTGCCACCGGGACCTCCAGCAGTACCGGGCCGCCGCCCAGCACGCCGAACGCTCCCTGCAACTGCGCGCCCCGGCGTACGCCCGCAGCCGGCTGTTCAGCCGGGTCGTCCTCGCCACCGCCCGCCTCGGCCTCGGCGAACTCGACCAGGCGTGCGCGCTGGGCGCGGAGGCGGCCGGGCAGGCCACGGAGATGCGTTCGGTGCGCGCGCTGGAGTACGTCAGGGACTTCGAGCGGCGGTTGGAGCCGTACCGGGACGCCGCGCCGGTACGCGGGTACCGCGACAAGGTCGCGGCGCTCGGTTGAGCCTGCCTGCGCCCAAGGGCTCGGGGGGTTCGGTGGTTGGGCGGGTGCGGGTTCGTTGTGGTTGGTCGCGCAGTTCCCCGCGCCCCTTCGGGGGCGCCTGGTCGGGCCGTTCCCTGCGGGGGTCAGGCTGCTTTCCGGATGGCGGGGAGTGGGTCCGCTCGGTGTATTGAGCCGGTCGCGCCCAGGTCCGCCAGGATCGCCGCGGCGGCGCGGCCCGCGGAGTGCAGCGCGCCCTGGACGGTGCTGGTGTCGCGGTGGTCGCCGCATACGTACAGGCCCGCCAGCAGCCGCACCGGGCGGCGCAGATCGTGCGGCGGGCGCATCGCGGGCACCGCCTCGGGGGTGTGGTGCACGGCCAGGGTCTCCCAGCGGTGCGTCGAGATGCCGTAGAGCCGGGACAGATGCATGCGTACGGCCGTGTCGACGCCCTCCGGTGGAGCGCCCAGGACCGTAGAGGAGACCAGGGCACGGCCCGCGGGCGCGCGGCTCGGGTCGACCTCGCTGACCACCGCGGTGTGCGCGACCGGGCCGCCGCGGTCGGCGTCGAGCAGCAGCGAGGCGCCCGTCGCCGGGGGCTCGTCCGTCGTGTGGTGCACCACGGTCACCGGGTGGAAGTCCGGCACCCGCAGCCCCGGCAGCAGCTCCGCGGCGGCGCGCGCGTCGGTCGCCAGCAGGACCGCACGGCAGCGGATCTCGCCGTGCTCCGCGGTGGTCACCGAGGTCGTGGAGACAGAGGTGACCCGGACCCCGGTGTGCACCGTGCCGGGCGGCAGCGCGCCGGCCAGCAGCTCCGGCAGCGCCTCGGCCCCGCCCTCCGGCACGCACAGCCGGCCGCCCGCGAACGAGCGCAGCGCGAGGTCGGCGCACCGGCTGGACGTGGTCAGCTCCGGGTCGCACAGCAGGGCGGCGAGCAGCGGGCGCAGAAAGCCGTCGACCGTGCGGGCGGGCGTGCCGCGGGCCACGAGGGCCTGGGCCGCGGGGAGTTCGGGGCGGGCCAGCAGGCGCTCGACGGGGGTCGTGGCGAACCGGCCGAGCAGGGCGCGCAGCCGCAGGGGCGCGCCGATGTCGAGGGAGCGGGCGCCCGGCCGTGCGGAGGGCGCGGCCGAGCCCCTGGGGGCGCCCGCCAAGGCGCGCACGGCATGGAGTGCGCCCCTTGCGCTCCCCGCGCCCGCCGGGGCGCCCGCGCGTTGCCGACGCCCGTCGTGGTGCAGCAGTACACCCGGCGCGAAGGCGCGCAGGACGAGGGCGTCGAGCCCGGGCGTCAGGCGCAGTTCGGGATACGACGTGGACAGGAGCCGTCCGATCCGGTCGAGCCGGAAACCGTCGACCTTCTCCGTCGACATGCGGCCGCCGACCCAAGGGGCGGCTTCCAGGACCACGGTCGTCACACCTGCGCTGGTGAGGCGACGGGCCGCCGACAGACCGGCGATCCCGGCTCCCACGACGACGACGTCCGCCTGGTACACGGGCTCAAGCACGAGGCTCCTCCTCGACGTTGCGCGGCCGGTGGGGGCCTCGTGCCCCCGACAGGCAGCAGGAATACCCGAGTTCGGGTCGAGAGTAGGGCCGCGATGGGTCAAGGACAGTCGCGCATCGACAGGGCACGGTCGCACGACGGTCGCATACGGTCACAGAAGTTCGTCACGCGGCACGGATGGCGTCCTCGATCCCGGGGAACGCAAAGGCGAACCCCGACTCCAACAGCCGCTCGGGCGCCACCCGCTGACTGCCCAGCACATCTCCGGCCAGCTCGCCCAGCACCGCCCGCAGCACGGGGGCCGGCACCGCGAACAGCGCCGGCCGGCGCAGCACCCGGCCCATGGCCGCGGTGATCTCACGGTTCGTCAGCGGGTGCGGAGCGGTCAGATTCACCGGGCCGGACAGCTCCTCGGTGTCGATGAGATGACGCAGCGCGGCGACCGTGTCGTGCAGCGCGATGAACGACCAGTACTGCCGCCCGTCGCCGAGCCGCCCCCCGAGCCCGGCCCGGAACAGCGGGAACAGCCGCCCGAAGGCGCCGCCCCGGCGGCTCACCACCAGCCCCGTGCGCGCGAGCACCGTCCGGATCCCGGCTTGCCGCGCGGGCCCCGTCGCCGCCTCCCAGGCCACGCACAGGGACGGCAGGAAGCCTTCCCCTGGCGGCGCCCCCTCGTCCACGGCCCGGCTCCCGGTCGTGCCGTAGTAGCCGATCGCGCTGCCGTTCACGAACACCCGCGGCGGCTCATCCAGCGCCGCCACGGCCCGCGCCAGCGTCTCCGTGCCCAGCACCCGGCTGTCCCGGATCCGCCGCTTGTAGGCGTCCGTCCACCGGTGGTCGCCCACCCCGGCGCCCGCCAGGTTGACCACGGCGGCGCAGCCGGCCAGCCCGGCCGCGTCCACGGACCGCCGCTCCGGGTCCCAGCGGACCTCACCGGGACCGGCGGGCGCGCGCCGCACCAGCCGCACCACCTCGTACCCGTCCGCCGTCAGGGACCGCACCAGGGCACCGCCGATGAGACCGGACGCCCCGGCCACCGCGATGCGCGAACGCTCCATGCCCCCATCCTGCCCGGTGCCCGCCGCGAAACCCGGGGCGACGTTCCGCCGCCCGGCCTACAGTGACCGCCATGCCCGAACCGTACATACGCCGCGCCACCCCCGAGGACGAGGAGGCGCTGAGCCTCCTCGACCGGGCCACCTGGTCACCGCTGCACGCCGTGCAGCCGCGGCCCCAGCCGCCCTACCCGCCGTTCTTCACCGAGCGCTGCGGACCCGAGGACCATCTCGTCGCGGAACTCGACGGCGTCCTCGTCGGCTACATCCGGCTCGCCCCGCCCACCTCACTGGCCTGCAACGCGCACGTCCGCCAGATCCAGGGGCTGGCCGTCGCCGACGCGGCACGCGGCGCCGGTGTCGGCCGGGCGCTGCTGCGGGCCGTGCAGGACGAGGCGCGGCGGCGCGGCGCCCGCCGCATCACCCTGCGCGTCCTCGGGCACAACACGCCCGCCCGGCGGCTCTACGAGTCCGAGGGCTTCGCCGTCGAAGGGGTGCTGCCCGCGGAGTTCCTGCTGGCAGGCGAGTACGTCGACGACGTACTCATGGGCCGCCCGCTGTGAGCCGCACGAACGGACCGACCCGCCCCGGCGCCGGGGCGGCCGGCGGGGTTCGGTAATCCGTCGTCGGTCGGCTGCGGCGCCGTCGTGGCTGGTCGCGCCGTTCCCCGCGCCCCTTCGTGGCGCCACCCCGCCGTCACCGGCGGCCTTGCCCAGGTAGGCCGACGGCGCCTCGGCCCACATGTCGCCGCGGCCTCACGAACTGACCAGAGCGCCCGTGCTCACCGGTGTCGTCGCGGTCGCCGCGCGCCGGGCGTCGCCCGCCACCTCGTCCGCCGTCAGTACATAGCCCGTCTCGGTGTCCGAGGTGGAGCGCGCGAAGACCACGCCGAAGACCCGGCCGTCGGTGGTCAGCAGCGGACCGCCGGAGTTGCCGGGGCGCACCGTCGAGCGGATCGAGTAGATCTCACGGGTGACCGTGGCGTCGTTGTAGATGTTCTGGCCCGTCGCCCGGATCCGGTTCGCCACGGTGGCCGCCTGGAGGTCGAGGCCGCCGTCCTGCGGATAGCCCGCGACCACCGCAGGCTCGCCGCGCCGCGCGCCGTCGTCGAAGTTCAGCGCGGGCGCGCTCAGCCGCGGCACGTACAGCACCGCCACGTCCTTCTGCGGGTCGAACAGCACCACCCGGGACGTGTACACCGGCCCGACACCTCCCACCCGCACGCTCGGATTGTCGATGCCCGCCACCACGTGCGCGTTCGTCATCACGTGCCGCGGCGCGTACACGAATCCGCTGCCCTCGCGGCCCTGGCTGCCCGAGACGCCCTCGATCTTCACCGTGCTCGTCCGCGCGGCGTTCAGGGCGCCCGCCGTGACGCTGTCGCCGGACGGCCGGGCGACCTCGGCCGTCGACTCGTTCTCGAACGGGTTGAACACCTGCGGGAAACCCGCCTCGGTGAGCGCGGACGTGGCCCGCGAGAACCACGCGGGCGTGGTGTCCGGCATCGCGTTCTGCACCGCGCCCAGCACCGCCGAGTTCCGGATCGCGGATGTCACCAGCGGCGACGACGACGCGCCCAGCACGCTCGCCGCCACCCACGCCACGATCAGCACCGCCGCCGCGTTGGCCGCCGCGCCGCCCAGCCCGTCGGCCGCCCGCAGCGGCCCCCGGTCCAGCTCGCGTCGCAGCCGCAGCGCCAGCCGGCCCGCCAGTTCGTGCCCCACCGCCGCCGGAACGAGCACCGTCAGCACGGCGGTCACCGTCGCCGCGGTCGTCCCGCGCGTGACCAGGTCCATCACCCACGGCAGGATCCACACCCCGACGATCGCGCCGCCCACGAAACCGGCCAGCGAGACGCAGCCCGCCACCAGACCGCGCCGGTAGCCGGACGCCGCGTACAGGAGAACCACCAGCACAAGCAGCACATCGAGCAGGTCCACGGAGCCGCCTTTCTCTCGGACCCCTTATACGGGCGGAACGCTCCCGGTGATCAGTCCCGCGCCGGGGACGGGCCGGAACCCGCCACGTCCGCGTGTACCCACAAAAACGCCGCGGACCGGGATGATGGTTCCACCGGGTGGCACAGCACACATCGCGGACGTGCCACAAGCAACCCACAGTGAGGAACATGTGGGTCATCACAAGAACGCGGTGGCGGACCCGGCGACGACGCGTGCCCCGGACCGTCCTGGCGCTCGCCGCCTGTCTGCCCGGCCTCGCCGCCGGCCTCACGATGCTGCTGTGCGCCCGCGGCGTGCAGGGCCCCGTGGCGGTGCCGCCGCGGCCCGCGGCGCCGCGCAGCGCGTCGCCCTACCAGGCCGCCCAGCCCCCCATCCGCCCGCGCTCCGCCTGGCTGGACGCCACCGTGCGGCGCACCCAGCCGCCCCCGCGCTACGACGACGCGGTCGTCGCCGTCTTCGTCCACCACACCGACTCGCCCAACGACTACACCTGCGCCAAGACGCCCGAGGTGATCCGCCGCCTGTACGCGGGGCAGACCACCGGCCGCCACTGGGACGACATCGGCTACAACTTCCTCGTCGACCGCTGCGGCACCATCTACGAGGGCCGCGCGGGCGGCATCGAACGCGCCGTCACCGGCGCCCACGCCCAGGGCTTCAACCACCGCACCGCGGGCATCGCCGCCATCGGCACCTTCACCGCGGGCATCCCCGTGCCGCGCGCCATGACCGACGCGATCGCCGCCCTGACCGCCTGGAAGCTGGGCCTGGCCGGCGTCGATCCACGGGCCGTCACCCGCCTGGTGTCCAGCAACGCCCGCAGCCGCTACCCGGTCGGCGCCGTCGCCGCCCTGCCGGCCGTCTCCGGCCACGACGCCGGCTTCCAGACCAACTGCCCCGGCGCAGCCCTGACCGCCCAGCTCCCCGCCATCAGAACCACGGCAGCCCACCTACAAGGCCGCCGCTGACCCCGCCCCACACGTGCCGCTTTCCGAACACCGCACCACCCACGCCGGCGCAGGCGCCCCAAAGGGGCGCGGGGAACGGCCCGATCAACCACGACGGCGGGTCAGCCGACAGACGGCAGAGTCCCCCGGAGGGGGCGCGGGGAACTGCGCGAACAACCACGACGGCGGGTCAGCCGACAGACGGCAGAGTCCCCCGGAGGGGGCGCGGGGAACTGCGCGAACAACCACGACGGCGGGCCAGCCAACAACCGGCAGACGCCCCGCAGGGGGCCGCGGGGAACGGCGCGAACAACCACCACGGCGGGCCAGCCGACAACCGCCAGACGCCCCGCAGGGGGCTGGCCGACAACTGACGGGCCCCCCGAAGGTCAGGCCCGGAACCGACTCCACAGCTTGGGATAACGCTGCGCGAGCACCCGCTCGTTCTCGAAGTCGAGCGGCGTGCCCTCCGGCTCGGCGGGCGCGGGTGCCACCCCCAGGTCCGGGGCCACGGTGCCGGTGAGCTGCTCGTACGCCTCGTCCGCCGCGTAGCCCAGTTCCTCGCCGTCGCCGTCGATCTCCTCGTCGAAGTCCTCCAGCAGATCGGCCAGCGAGTCAGGGTCGTGCAGGGCGCCCTCGAAGACGTCCCGGCCCTGCCCGATCAGCCAGCAGCGGAAGAAGTCGAACGCGTCGTCGCTCGCCCCGTCCAGCAGCACCCAGGCCGCGCCCCACAGGTCCCAGCGGTAGGCACGGTTGTAGCGGGACTCGAAGTGACGGGCGAAGTCCAGCACCGCCTCCGGGTCGAGCCGGCCAAGCCGTTCCACGAGCAGGTCCGCCTGGTCCTCCGGGTCGCCCTCGGCGGCCTCGCGGGCGGCGTCCACCAGCTCCCAGAACTCCGTCTCGTCCATCACGGGTCCAGCATCGGGCCTGCGCGGGCGGGACGCACGCGGAGTGCCCGCGGAACCGTCAGCTCCGGTACAGCCGGTACAGCCGGGCGGCGTCCCGCGCGAACCGCTCCCGCAGCGCCGCGGGCGCCAGCACCTCGACCTCCGGGCCGAGCGCGGTGAGCTGCGTGTACGCGACCTCCTCGGACTCCACCGGCAGGGTCGCCGTCACCCACCCGTCGGCGTCCGCCTCGCCCGCGGACCGCAGCCCCTCCCGCGCGCAGAGCGGATCGACGGCGTACCCGAGCCGCCGCACCCCCTGCGCGGACAGCCGCACGACGACCTCGGTGCGCAGCAGCGACCTGGCGAACCGCTCCGCCTGGGCCGCCCAGAAGCCGGGCAGGTCGAACTCCTCGTCCCGGGCGAACCGGGGGCCCGGCCCGCCGACGGCCGTGAACCGGTCCACCCGGTACGTCCGGAACGCGTCCGCGTCCGGCACCCGCGCGCACAGATACCAGGCGCCGGCCTTCAACACCAGCCCGTACGGCTCCAGCGTGCGCTCCACCTCGGCCTCACCGCGGCGGTAGCGGGCGGTGAGACAGCGGTCGTCCCAGACCGCTTCGGCGACCGCGGGCAGCAGTTCGGGCGTCTCCGGCTCCCGGAACCAGCCGGGCGCGTCCAGATGGAACCGCTGCGCGGCCGTCCGCGGGGCGTCCCGCACCGAGGGCAGCAGCGCGGCGGACACCTTCAGCCGCGCCGCCGAGGCCGCGTCCTCAAGCCCCATGTCGCGCAGCGCCCCCGGCACCCCGCTCAGGAACAGCGCCTCGGCCTCGCCGCGCGCCAGCCCCGTCAGCCGCGTCCGGTACCCGCCGATCAGCCGGTACCCGCCGGCCCGCCCCCGGTCCGCGTACACCGGGATCCCCGCCTCCGACAGGGCCTGCGCGTCCCGGGTGACGGTCCGCTCCGACACCTCCAGTTCCTTGGCGAGTTCGGCGGCGGTCATCGAGGGCCGGGACTGCAGCAGCAGCACCATCTTGATCAGCCGGGCAGCACGCATCCCCCCATCATGCCGCCCCCCTCCGACAACGGGCCCGTACGGCCGCGCCCCCGGTGACGGCCCCCGGTGCGGCGGGGCCGTCACCGGGGGCACGGTGACCGGTGTTCCTACAGCCCGTACCGCTCGCGGGCCTCCTTCACCGAGGTGGTCTTCACCTCGCCGCGCCGGGCGAGATGGGCCAGCGCCGCGACGACGATCGACTCCGCGTCGACGCCGAAGTGCCGGCGGGCGGCCGGCCGGGTGTCCGACAGACCGAAGCCGTCGGTGCCCAGCGAGGAGTAGTCCTGCTCCACCCACTGCGCGATCTGGTCCGGCACCTGACGCATGTAGTCGGAGACCGCGAGCACCGGGCCCTCGGCGCCCTGTAGCGCCCGACGGACGTACGGCACCCGGTCCTCGCCGCGCAGCAGCGCCGCGTCGGCCTCCATCGCGTCCCGCCGCAGCTCCGTCCAGGACGTCGCCGACCAGACGTCGGCCGCCACCCCCCACTCCTCGGCGAGCAGCTTCTGCGCGGCCAGCGCCCAGTGGATGGCCGTACCCGAACCCAGCAGCTGGATCCGCGGGGCGTTGGCGGCCGGGGCGAGCCCCGCCGACTCCGCCGTGTTGAAGCGGTACAGGCCCTTGACGATGCCCTCGTCGACACCGGCCGCGGACGGCTTGGCCGGCTGCGGCAGCGGCTCGTTGTAGACGGTCAGGTAGTAGAAGACGTTCGGGTCCTCGCCCGGCGCGGCCTGGCCGTACATCCGGCGCAGACCGTCCTTGACGATCGTCGCGATCTCGTACGCGAACGCCGGGTCGTACGTCAGCGCCGCCGGGTTGGTCGCGGCGATGACGGGGGAGTGGCCGTCGGCGTGCTGTAGGCCCTCACCGGTCAGCGTGGTCCGGCCGGCCGTGGCACCGACCAGGAAGCCGCGGCCGAGCTGGTCGCCGAGCTGCCACATCTGGTCGGCCGTGCGCTGCCAGCCGAACATCGAGTAGAAGATGTAGAACGGGATCATCGCCTCGCCGTGCGTCGCGTACGACGTCGAAGCGGCGATGAAGTCGGCCATCGAACCGGCCTCGGTGATCCCCTCGTTGAGGATCTGGCCGTTCTGGGCCTCCTTGTAGTACATCAGCTGGTCGCGGTCGACCGGCTCGTACGTCTGCCCCTTGGGCGAGTAGATGCCGAGCGACGGGAACAGCGACTCCATGCCGAAGGTGCGCGCCTCGTCCGGCACGATCGGCACCCAGCGCCTGCCGGTCTCCTTGTCCCGGACCAGGTCCTTGACCAGCCGGACGAACGCCATGGTGGTCGCCACGCTCTGCGTGCCGGAGCCCTTGTCGAAGGCGGCGAAGGACTTGTCGGCGGGCGCGGGCAGCGGGGCGAGCGGGTGCACGCGGCGGGCCGGGGCCGGGCCGCCGAGCGCCGCGCGCCGCTCCTGGAGGTAGCGCACCTCGGGGGAGTCGGCGCCCGGGTGGCCGTAGGGCACCTGGCCGTCGGCGAAGGCGCTGTCCGGGATCGGCAGCTCCAGCAGGTCGCGCATCGTCCTGAACTCGTCCACCGTCAGCTTCTTCATCTGGTGGTTGGCGTTCTTCGACGCGAAGCCCTCGCCGAGGGTGAAGCCCTTGACGGTCTGGGCCAGGATGACGGTCGGAGCGCCCTTGTGCGCGAGGGCCGCCCGGTAGGCCGCGTAGACCTTGCGGGCCTCGTGACCACCGCGGGAGAGGTGGAAGCACTCCGTGATCTTGTCGTCGCTCAGCAGCTTCGCCACCTCGACGAGCGCCGGGTCCTTGCCGAAGAAGTCCTCGCGGATGTAGGCGGCGTCGCGGGTCTGGTACGTCTGGACCTGCGCGTCCGGTACCTCGCGCAGCCGGCGTACCAGCGCGCCGGTGGTGTCGAGCGCGAACAGCTCGTCCCAGGCCGAACCCCACAGCGTCTTGACGACGTTCCAGCCGGCGCCGCGGAACTGGGCCTCCAGCTCCTGCACGATCTTGAAGTTGGCGCGCACCGGGCCGTCCAGGCGCTGCAGGTTGCAGTTGATGACGAAGGTGAGGTTGTCCAGTTCCTCACGCGCCGCCAGCGCGATCGCGGCCGTCGACTCGGGCTCGTCCATCTCGCCGTCGCCGAGGAACGCCCACACGTGCGAGGCGGAGACGTCCTTGATGCCGCGCGCCGTCAGATACCGGTTGAAGCGCGCCTGGTAGATCGCGGACAGCGGGCCCAGGCCCATCGACACCGTGGGGAACTCCCACAGCCAGGGCAGGCGGCGCGGGTGCGGGTAGGACGGCAGGCCGTTGCCGCCTGCCTCCTGGCGGAAGTTGTCGAGATGCGTCTCGTCGAGCCGGCCGTCGAGGAAGGCGCGGGCGTAGATGCCGGGGGAGGCGTGGCCCTGGACGTACAGCTGGTCGCCGGAGCCGTCGCCCTCCTTGCCGTGGAAGAAGTGGTTGAAGCCGGTCTCGTACAGCCAGGCGGCGGAGGCGAAGGTGGCGATGTGGCCGCCGACGCCGTGCTTGCTGCCCCGGGTCACCATCGCCGCCGCGTTCCAGCGGTTCCAGGCGGTGATCCGCGCCTCCATGGCCTCGTCGCCGGGTACGGCCGGCTCGGCGGAGGTGGGGATGGTGTTGACGTAGTCGGTTTCGAGGAGCTTCGGCAGCGCGACACCGGCCGCCTCGGCGCGCTCCAGCGTGCGGCGCATCAGGTACGCGGCGCGGTGCGGCCCGGCCTCCCTGGTGACGGCGTCGAGCGAGGCCCGCCACTCGGCGGTCTCCTCGGGGTCGCGGTCCGGGAGCTGGTCGAGCGCGCTCGGCTGGATGGCGTTGGGGTCGGTCATGTCGCCGCCTTCCTCAGTCGAAGGGGGTTCCCTCATCGGTAAGGGTTCAGAGGTGCCCTTGGTCTTTGGCAGGACAGGGCTTGGACTCGGGTGGTAGTCCGTCGGCGACTGTAACTCGCTGATCGATGATCGATCAAAGGGTTGACGGGCAAAACCTCTCGATTCCGAGAAACTAGGCACGGGGTGCCTCCGGCGGTGGCACCGGGTGACGGCAGTTGGCCGGTGTTGTCGCAGGTGAGGCGGGGTTTTTTGGGCGGTGTTGCGGCAGTGCCCCGAAGAGGCGCAACGGGAACTGCGCGACCACGTCTGGCGTCCGCGCATCGTCGTGGCACACCGCGGGATGCTCACGCGCGGGGGGCGCAGCCCAGGACGTGGGCCTTCACCAGCTCCGCGATGAGCGGGTCCCGTCTCTTGAACGCGGCCACCAGATCCTCGTGTTCCTCGGCGTACGACTGCTGCACGGTGCCCAGCCAGCGGATCGACAGCGCCGTGAACACCTCGATGCCCAGGCCCTCCCACGTGTGCAGGAGCACCGAGTTGCCCGCCGCGCGTACCAGCTCGCGGTGGAAGGCCACGGTGTGCCGCACCTGGGCCGTGCCGTCGGACCTTCGGTCGGCCTCGTACAGGGCGGCGACATGCGGCTCCAGCGCCGAGCAGTCACGGGCCAGCCGCTCGGCCGCCAGCTCCGCCGCGATCGCCTCAAGACCGGCCCGCACCGGGTAGCTCTCCTCCAGGTCGGCCGCGGTCAGATTGCGCACGCGTACGCCCTTGTTGGGCGCCGACTCGATCAGCCGCAGTGACTCCAGCTCCCGCAGGGCCTCCCGTACGGGGGTCTGGCTGACCTCAAGCTCGGTCGCGATCCGCCGCTCCACGATCCGCTCGCCCGGCTTCCAGCGCCCGCTGACGATTCCCTCCACGATGTGCTCGCGGATCTGTTCGCGCAGCGAGTGGACGACGGGCGCGGTCATGACGGCTCCTTAAGGAGGGGCCGCCCATCGGCCCCCGGGGGCATTGACGTTTAGACAATACGGCCGGTTCGCTCCGCGGGTAGGGCGTGTGGGGGCGCTTTCGTGCAGGTGAGACGAGACTTACAGTCTGGTTTTTGGCCGGGGGGCCTTGGGGGGTGGGGGGTGCTGTCCGCGTGCCCGCGCGGGTTGTTCTCGGCCGGTCGCGCAGTTCCCCGCGCGGGTTGTTCTCGGCCGGTCGCGCAGTTCCCCGCGCCCCTATGGGGGTGGTGCGGGTGCGTTGTCCGGTGCGGGTCGGTTGTGGCTGGTCGCGCAGTTCCCCGCGCCCCTGGGGGTGGGTGGTGCTGGTGGGTTGTTTGGTGCGGGTTGGTTGTGGCTGGTTGCGCAGTTCCCCGCGCCCCTGGCTGATGGCTGGGGTGCGTTGTTTGGCGCGGGTCGGTTGTGGCTGGTTGCGCAGTTCCCCGGGCCCTGGCTGATGGCTGGGGTGCGTTGTCCGGTGCGGGTCGGTTGTGGCTGGCCGCGCAGTTCCCCGCGCCCCTGGCTGATGGCTGGGGTGCGTTGTTTGGTGCGGGTTGCGCAGTTCCTCGCGGCCCTGAGAGCGGATGAGCTGGGGACTTCCCCGAACTTGCTCAGAAACGACACCACACCCCGGAACCCGCACCTCGCCGCGCCCTGTACCCGGTAAGCCCCACCAGCATCGATCCGTATCCCGCCTCGTACCCCGCCGCATCCTGCCGTGACCCGCACGCCGCCGCGACCTGCATCCCGATGTGCGATCCCGCACCCCGCTGCGACGCGCACCCAGCACCGACTCGCTCCCCGCCGCGACCCGCACCCCGGAACCCGCGCCCGCGTCGATCCGTATCCCGCCTTGTACCCCGCCGCATCCTGCCGCGATCCGCACGCCGCCGCGACCTGCGTCCCGATGTGCGATCCCGCACCCCGCTGCGACGCGTATCCCGTATCGACCAGCTCCCCGCCGCGACCCGCACCCCGCGCCCGCGTCGATCCGTATCCCGCCTCGTACCCCGCCGCATCCTGCCGCGATCCGCACGCCGCCGCGACCTGCATCCCGATGCGCGACCCCGCACCCCGCTGCGACGCGCACCCCGTACCGACCAGCTCCCCGCCGCGATCCGCGCCCGGAACCCCCGCCCGCACTGACCCGCTCCCCGTACCGCCTCGCGCGCTGCCGCGACCCGCGCCCCGCCGTGCGACTCCGTGCCGGTCCGTTTCCTGCTGTGATCCGCGCTCGGAAGCCCCGCCCGCACTGGCCCGCTCTCCGTACCGCCTCGCGCGCTGCCGCGACCCGCGCCCCGCCGTGCGACTCCGTGCCGGTCCGTTTCCTGCTGTGATCCGCGCTCGGAAGCCCCGCCCGCACTGGCCCGCTCTCCGTACCGCCTCGCGCGCTGCCGCGACCCGCGCCCCGCCGTGCGACTCCGTGCCGGTCCGTTTCCTGCTGTGATCCGCGCCCGGAACCCCCGGCCCGCACTGACCCGCTCCCCGTACCGCCCCGCGCGCCGTCGCGACCCGCGCCCCCGCACTAACCCGCCGCCCCCCGCACCACCCGCACCCCGGAACCCGCGACCCGCACGTCGTCGCCGTGCGTGTCGTCCGCTTCTGGGTATGACGGTGCCCCCGCCCGGGGGTCGGGCGGGGGCGGGGGGTGGGGGAGTTACAGGCCGAGTTCTACCTCGAACTCGCCCGCTTCCAGGATGGCCTTGACCGTGGTGAGGTAGCGGGCCGCGTCGGCGCCGTCCACCAGGCGGTGGTCGTAGGAGAGGGTCAGGTACGTCATGTCGCGGACGCCGATGACCGTGCCCTCCTCCGTCTCGATGACGGCCGGCCGCTTGACCGTGGCGCCGATACCGAGGATCGCGACCTGGCCCGGCGGCACGATGATCGTGTCGAACAGCGCCCCGCGGGAACCGGTGTTGCTGATGGTGAAGGTCGCACCGGCCAGCTCGTCCGGCGTGATCTTGTTGCCGCGGACCTTGCCGGCCAGGTCGGCCGTGGCCTTGGCGATGCCCGCGATGTTGAGGTCGCCGGCGTTCTTGATGACCGGGGTCATCAGGCCCTTCTCGGAATCCACCGCGATACCGATGTGCTCGGTGTCGAAGTAGGTGATGGTCCCCTCGGCCTCGTTGATCTTGGCGTTGATGACCGGGTGGGCCTTCAGCGCCTGCGCGGCGGCCTTGACGAAGAACGGCATCGGGGAGAGCTTGACGCCCTCGCGCGCCGCGAAGGAGTCCTTCGCCTGGGCACGCAGCCGCATCAGACGGGTGACGTCGACCTCGACGACCGACGACAGCTGCGCCTGCTCGTGCAGCGCCTTGACCATGTTGTCGCCGATGACCTTGCGGATGCGGGGCATCTTGACGGTCTGGCCGCGGAGGGGGGAGACCTCCAGCTTCGGCCCGGCCTTCTGGGCGGCCGGAGCGGCGGCCGGGGCCGGGGCAGCGGCCGCGGCCTTCGCGGCCTCGGCGGCGGCGATGACGTCCTGCTTGCGGATACGGCCGCCGACGCCGGTGCCCTTGACGGTGGCCAGGTCGACGCCGTTCTCGGCGGCGAGCTTGCGCACCAGCGGGGTCACGTAGGCACCCTCGTCGCCGGTGATCGCGGCGGGAGCGGGAGCGGCCGGGGCGGCCGGAGCCGGGGCGGCCGGAGCGGGAGCCGGGGCAGCGGGCTGAACCGCAGCCGGGGCCGGGGCCGCAGGCTGGACCGGAGCCGGAGCCGGAGCCGGAGCCGGGGGAGCCGGCGGGGCGGCGGGGGCCGGGGCCGCGGGGGCGGCCTGCGCGGGCGCAGGGGCGGCGGCCGGGGCCGGGGCGGCCGGTGCGGGGGCGGCGCCCGCGGCGCCGATGACGGCGAGCTTGGCGCCGACCTCGGCGGTCTCGTCCTCGCCCACGACGATCTCCAGCAGCACGCCCGCGGCGGGCGCCGGGATCTCGGTGTCCACCTTGTCCGTGGAGACCTCAAGCAGCGGCTCGTCGGCCTCGACGCTGTCGCCGACCGACTTCAGCCAGCGGGTGACGGTGCCCTCGGTGACGGACTCACCGAGCGCGGGCAGGACCACGTCCGTGCCCTCGGCGCCACCGGCCGGAGCGGCGGAGGGGGCGGCAGCAGGGGCCGCGGCCGGAGCCGGGGCGGCCGGGGCCTCGGCAACCGGGGCCTCGGCGACCGGCGCCGGCGCCGGCTCGGCGGCCGGGGCGGGCGCCGCGGCGGCAGCGGGTGCCGGGGCGGTGGCGGGCGCGCCGGTGCCGTCGTCGATCACGGCCAGTTCGGCGCCGACCTCGACGGTCTCGTCCTCGGCGACCTTGATGGAGGCGAGCACGCCCGCGGCGGGCGAGGGGATCTCGGTGTCCACCTTGTCGGTCGAGACCTCAAGCAATGGCTCGTCGGCCTCGACGCGTTCGCCCTCGGCCTTCAGCCAGCGGGTGACAGTGCCCTCGGTGACGCTCTCGCCGAGCGCCGGAAGGGTTACGGAAACCGCCATGGTTTCGGTTGCTCCTAACGAATTGCGGAAGTCTGTGTCGTCGCGCCCGTGGACCGAAGGCTCAGTCGTGGGAGTGGAGGGGCTTGCCGGCCAGGGCCAGGTGGGCCTCGCCGAGCGCCTCGTTCTGCGTCGGGTGGGCGTGGATGAGCTGGGCCACCTCGGCGGGCAGCGCCTCCCAGTTGTAGATCAGCTGGGCCTCGCCGACCTGCTCGCCCATGCGGTCGCCGACCATGTGGACGCCGACCACGGCACCGTCCTTGACCTGGACGAGCTTGATCTCGCCCGCGGTGTTCAGGATCTTGCTCTTGCCGTTGCCCGCCAGGTTGTACTTCAGAGCGACGACCTTGTCCGCGCCGTAGATCTCCTTGGCCTTGGCCTCGGTGATGCCGACGGAGGCGACCTCCGGGTGGCAGTACGTCACCCGCGGCACACCGTCGTAGTCGATCGGGACGGCCTTCAGACCGGCCAGCCGCTCCGCCACCAGGATGCCCTCGGCGAAACCGACGTGCGCGAGCTGGAGGGTCGGGACGAGGTCACCGACGGCGGAGATGGTGGGGACGTTGGTGCGCATGTACTCGTCGACCAGGACGTAGCCGCGGTCCATGGCGACACCCTGCTCCTCGTAGCCGAGGCCCTGGGAGACCGGGCCGCGGCCGACGGCGACGAGCAGGACCTCGGCCTCGAACTCCTTGCCGTCGGCGAGGGTGACCTTGACCCCGTTCTGGGTGTACTCGGCCTTCTGGAAGAAGGTGCCGAGGTTGAACTTGATGCCGCGCTTGCGGAAGGCGCGCTCAAGGAGCTTGGAGGAGTTCTCGTCCTCGACCGGGACGAGGTGCTTGAGGCCCTCGATGACCGTGACGTCCGAACCGAACGACTTCCACGCCGAGGCGAACTCGACGCCGATGACCCCGCCGCCCAGGATGATCGCGGACTGCGGCACGCGGTCCAGGACGAGGGCGTGGTCGGAGGAGATGATGCGGTTGCCGTCGATCACCAGGCCCGGCAGGGACTTCGGCACGGAACCGGTCGCGAGCAGGACGTGCCGGCCCTGGACGCGCCGGCCGTTCACGTCGACGGAGGTCGGGGAGGACAGTCGGCCCTCACCCTCGATGTAGGTCACCTTGCGGGAGGCGATCAGGCCCTGCAGACCCTTGTACAGACCGGCGATCACGCCGTCCTTGTACTTGTGGACGGCCGGTACGTCGATGCCCTCGAAGGTGGTCTTGACACCGAACTGCTCGCTCTCGCGGGCCTGGTCGGCGATCTCGCCCGCGTGCAGCAGGGCCTTGGTGGGGATGCAACCCCGGTGCAGGCAGGTGCCGCCGACCTTGTCCTTCTCGATCAGGGCGACGTCCAGGCCCAGCTGAGCCCCGCGCAGCGCCGCGGCGTAACCACCGCTGCCACCGCCGAGGATCACTAGGTCGAAAACGGTGCTGGCGTCGTTCGCCACGTCACGTCCTCCATGCATGTGCGCCGTACGCCGGGCCCCTTGGTCCCATCCGGGGGGTTGACCGGTCGGTCGGCTGGTGTCCGGCCGCTCTTTCTTCGGCCCTGTGGTGGGGGCCCTGTCCTGCCGGGCTCCATCTTCGCACCTGCCGAGCACAGACGGGACGCGGGGCCGCGGTGTGAGACACCCCACGCCCCCCAGGCACGCGAGGAACTACGCGAAAGGCGACGACGACCCGCACGCCCTCAG